>JBAIYF010000732.1:0-2454 GCA_037916115.1 Anaerolineales bacterium | reverse complement strand
GGGTATTTGGCAAGGATCTGCTTAACTTCCTTTGCGTATTTCTTTTCAAGACTCATCGGTCAATATCTCCGAGGACAATATCAATGGAAGCGAGAATGGCAACCAGATCTGCCACCAGGGTTCCCTTGACGATTTCAGGCAGGACGGAAAGATTATCGAATGACGGGGTACGCATGTGAACACGGCGCGGTTTGGGTCCGCCGTCTCCGGCGATCAGCACGCCCAGTTCGCCGCGCGGCGATTCGACCGCGCTGTAAATGGAGGCATCGGGGGCGGGGAAGCCTTCCGTCCACAACTTGAAGTGGTGAATGAGCGCTTCCATGCTCACGCCGATCTCCGAGCGCGGCGGCGGCACGAACTTGCGGTTGTCCGAGCGGACGGGGCCCATCGGCAGTTTGTTCAATGCCTGTTCAATAATGCGCAGGGATTGGCGGAACTCTTCAATGCGCACCAGATAGCGCGCATACGTATCACCTTCGGTCAGCACGGGTACATCGAAATCGTATTGCTCATACCCCATGTACGGGCGGGCTTTGCGAAGGTCCCAGTTGACGCCCGAGGCTCGCAGGTTCGGACCCGTCACCCCGTAGGAAAGAGCCGCTTCCTTGCTGAGGTAACCGATGTCCACCATGCGATCCACAAAAAGCGGATTCTTCGTCAACAGTCTTTCGTATTCATCGATGCGCTTGGGGAAGGTCTTGAGAAAATCACGAACAGCGGCTTCGAATTCCACCGGCACATCACGCCACAAACCGCCGGGGCGCAGGTAGGTGGTCATCATGCGCTGACCGGAGACCAGTTCAAAGATATCAAGAATCTGTTCACGTTCGCGGAAGCAGTAAAGGAACATGGACATGGCAGCGAGGTCGAGACCCCAGGTGCCGATCAAGACCAGGTGCGAGGCGATGCGCTGTAATTCCACAAGAATGACGCGCAAGGCTTGCGCGCGCGGGGGCACATCCAGGTCCACCAGTTTTTCCACTGCCATCACATAGGCAAGGTTGTTGCCCATGGTGTTCATATAGTCGAGGCGATCGGTCATCACTTCGGCTTTTTGGAAGGTCTTGGCTTCCATATTTTTCTCGATGCCGGTGTGCAAATAACCAATGTCGGGAATACAGTTGACAATGGTTTCGCCGTCCAACTCCAGCAGCAGGCGCAACACGCCGTGCGTGGAAGGGTGCTGGGGACCCATGTTCAGGAGCATGGTTTCGCCGGTGAGGGCGCGCTCTGAAACAAGATGCTTGTATTGATCTACGGTAACTTCTTGAAGTTGTGCCATAACCTATTCCTTTGCGTACGGCTTGCCCAGATCGATCTCTTCAAAGTTAAAAGTGAACTGGGGTTCTTCGTAGCCGAGCGGGAAATCTCTGCGCAGGGGGTGTCCTTCGGTGCCTTCGGGCATGAGGATGCGGCGCGGGTCGGGATGACCTTCGAATTCGATGCCGAACATGTCGAGGAGTTCGCGCTCGCGCCACAGACCAACCTTATACACACCCGCCACACTCGGGACTTTGGGGTTGTCGCCTTCGACCGGAACTCTCAACTGCACTGTGAGATTTTTCGAGAGCGAATTGAGCACATACACCACATGGAAGCGCGGCGAGGTCTGCGGATAATAGTCGATGGCGTTCAGCACAGAGAGCAGTTCGAACTGATGCGCATCACGCAGGGTGGTCAGTGCTTCGACGATGTGCTCCGGTTTGACCATGCACTGCACTTCACCGCGGAACTCTTCAAAGGTTATGCCGAACTTTTCCTGCAAAACTTTTACAATGGGTTCGAGGGATTTTTCCATAAATACCACTTTCCGTCATTGCGAGGGCGGTGGTCTGCCGCCCGAAGCAATCCCTATGTTGAGATTACTTGTTTCACTTCAGGCAGTTCCTCGCAATGGCGTGATCGTTTTCTATTTCTTCTCAGCCGGGCGGGCGATGAAGCGGTCGTTGTTCACTTTATCGTGCAGGGTCAGCACACCGTGGATCAACGCTTCGGGGCGCGGCGGGCAGCCTGCCACATACACATCCACCGGCACGACTTCGTCCACGCCCTGATAGATGGCATAGTTATTGAACACACCGCCGCAGGAAGCGCAATCGCCCATGGCGATCACCCACTTGGGTTCGGGCATCTGGTCATACAAACGGCGCAGGACGGGTCCCATTTTTTTCGAGACACGTCCGGCAACGATCATCAAGTCTGACTGGCGGGGGCTGGCGCGCATCAGTTCCATACCGAAGCGGCTCATATCATAATTGGACGCCTGCGCCGCCATCATCTCAATGGCGCAGCACGCCAAACCGAACAGCATGGGCCACATCGCGTTGGTGCGCGACCAGTTGACCACATCTTCGAGTTTCGTGGTCACCACGCCCATGTTTCCGAGTTTTTGTTCTATTCCCATTCCAAGGCTCCTTTTTTCCAGGCATAAACGTAACCAATAAGCAGGATCGT
>JBAIYF010000731.1:0-1648 GCA_037916115.1 Anaerolineales bacterium | reverse complement strand
CCCGAAGAAATGCGCCGCATCCGCCGCAAGATCGGCATGGTCTTCCAACACTTCAACCTGGTACACCGCTCAAAGGTGCTCACCAACGTCCTCGGCGGCAGGCTGGGGTACGTCAACCCGGCGTGGAGCCTGCTGAACCGCTTCCCAAAAGAAGATGTGGAAAAAGCCATGAAGCAACTGGAACGCGTGGGTATCGCCGACAAAGCCAACCACCGCGCCGACGAACTAAGCGGCGGACAGCAGCAGCGCGTGGGCATCGCCCGCGCCCTCATGCAAGACCCGAATATGATCCTCGCCGACGAACCGGTTGCCAGCCTCGACCCCGTCCTCGCGCACAGCATCATGAAACATCTCGAAGAGATCAACAAGAACGACGGCGTGACAGTGCTGTGCAGCCTGCACTTCCTCGACCTTGTGCATCGTTACGCCGACCGTGTTATCGCTTTAAATCAAGGCAAGCTCGTCTTTGAAGGCTTGCCCAGCGAGATCGACGACAAGAAATTCAAAGACATTTACGGGCGCGACGCCGAAAGGGTGGGCTAACCATGGAAAACCAAAACGACAAAAAAGCCTCCCCCTGGAGATCAATGCGCGTGGGTCTCGCCTTTCTGCTGGGCATCGTCATTTACGCCTACGGCTTCGAGATCACCAAGATCAACCTGGAGGAACTTCGCAGCGAAAAAAGACAGGAAAGCCTTGTGCGTGTTACCCGCGCCCTGGCAGAACCCGATATCTTTGAATACGAGAAAGAGACACAGGTTTTCAACGCTCCGGTATATGTCACCTGCCCCGCCAATGGTGTGACGGTTGACCAGCCAAACACCTCCGGACCGTATGCCATCGTCACCCCGGCGTGCGCCGAACCTGGCGAAACTGTCACCGTGGAAGGCTTCAACTTCTACCCCAAAGCAAACGGACCCGTCCGCTTTGTGCCGGGCAACGACCCAACCAACGTGGTGGAACTTGGCAACGTCACTGCCCTGACTGATGATGACGGCCATTTCACTGCCACGCTTGAATTGCCAGACCGCCCCAGCGACGATGTGCAATACATCCGCGCCACCATGAGCCGCAATGTGGGCGCGCCAAAGTTCACCCAAACCGCGCACGATACCTGGGGCAAGATCATAGAAACCGTGTTCCTGGCATTGCTTGCAACCACCCTCGGCACCATCCTTGCCATCCCATTAAGTTTCATCGCCGCGCGCAACTTGATGAAACCCGTACGCAGTCCGCTTACAAGTATTGCCCTTTCCATCCTGGGTTGGCCCATTGGCATTGGGTTCGGTATGGTGGTGTTGAACATGATTGCAACATTCACCGCCCCGTTTACAGCCAGCATTCTCATCAATATTGTCAGTGTATTGCTCATCCCGGTCATCGTCACCCTTGCCATTCGGTGGGCACTGCCCGAAGATGACATCGCCATCCCGCCGCTGGGTCTGCGCATCAGCAGACTCGCCGTGCTCTTTGCATCAGCATTGATCAGCTTCTTCTGGTTGTATCAACTCGCCGGTCTACTGATGAACGCCGGAAGAAGCGCCGAAGCCGCGATTGGAGCATTCGCCTTCCTCGCACGCTTCCTCATCCAACTGGGCGATATCCTGCAGGTGATGACGCCGGTCATCGGCGCTTTGGCAGCCGGAGC
>JBAIYF010000730.1:0-4624 GCA_037916115.1 Anaerolineales bacterium | reverse complement strand
GGGGCGGTCATGCTGCTCAAGCACGAGCACCTTCTTCCCAGCTTGCGCCAGTGCAACGGCAGCGGTCAACCCGCCTGCGCCCGAACCAATGACGATCACGTCGTAGTCCATGATGTTGCCTCCATTTCAAATTGAATAAAAACAGGGCACCAATCAGCGCCCTGTTCCAATCATAAAGTTATTTCACACCCAGCAAGTCAAGCAACTTCGGCGTCTCTGCAATGATCTCATCCGCGCCGATTCTTCGCAGTTCGGGCTCCTCGCCGAAGCCGCACAGCACACCCACCGTCTGCGCCCCAGCCGATTTCCCCGCGCGGATGTCCACCGTCGTGTCGCCGATCATCAGGCAGTTCTCCGGGGCGACGTTCATCTTTTGAGCCGCCAGTAGAATAGGGTCTGGGTAGGGTTTGGTGTGCCGGGCGGAAAGCCCCGTCACCACCGCATCGAAATATTTCACAAGGTCAAACTGTTCGAGGAAGCGCATCGTCCCCTTTTCATCGCGCGCACTGACCACCGCCATGGGGTAGCGCCCATGCAGCCTCTTCAACATCTCATCCACACCGGGCACAAGCAGGAATTTTTTATCAGAATGTTTACGGTGACGGTTGATCCAATCGATGACGGCGATCATCTCATCGTCAATATGAAGCGTATCGGCAAGCCCCATCATGGCATTGCCGGGCGCTTCGATCCACATCACAAAACGGCGGGCAGCATGATCAGGCTCTTTGAATAGAAAACGGGGGAAAAATTTCGACACCTTCTGGACATACAGATCATCTGTATCGCTGAGGGTACCATCCACATCAAAACAAATGGCGTTTACCTTGGAAACATTAAGGGGCATGGATTAATTGTACCAAAGAGGCTATACTTAACCTCGAATCTTATGATAGAAGATCGTGACCGCGCCCTACTTGAGTTACTAGTAAAAGTCAGTCGTGAAGTGGCTACCGCACTCGACCTTCGCACTGTGCTTCAGAGGGTTTTATACGCCTGCATTCAATACGTTGGCGGAGAGCGCGGCAGCATTGTGGTGATGGATGACCATGGCAAGGCAGTGGACGCCACCATTGTCTACGGAAGGCAATTCCATGACCACACCACCCAACAACTGCGCGATACAGTAGAAAAGGGGCTGGCAGGGTGGGTGGTGCAAAACCGCAAACCAGCACTGGTACAGGATACAAGCAAGGACGAACGCTGGCTGCGCCGCGCTGATGACGCAGAGGATAAATCCGGGGCAAAATCTGCGATCTGTGTGCCGTTGATGGCACGCGAACGATTGGTGGGAGTGTTGACTCTCGTACACCCCATTCCCAGCACGTTCAATGAAGACCATCTTGAATTGATGCAAGCCATATCGGACCAGGCGAGCGTAGCCGTGTTGAATGCCCGCCTTTACACCGAAACCCAGCGCACCGCCCGGGTCATGTCGGCGCTGGCTGAGGGTGCGGCTGCCATCAACACATCGCTGGAAATGCAGGATGTGTTCCGCCGCATCCTTGCACAGACCATGCAGGCGCTGCAGGTGGAGACTGTGGCATTGGCTTTGATCGAGGAGCATGGCAAGGACCTCGTTTTTCAGGCGGCAGCAGGCAACAATTCCAGTGAAATTCCCGGCAAACGCCTGAGCGGCAACATTGGTCTTACCGGCAAAGCGATCAGCGAAGGCAGGGGATTTTTGATCCATACTGTCAGCGGCAATAAAGATTTCAGTGAAGTGGACAGGCTGAACGGCGTCGAGATGCGGGCGCTTGCCATTTCACCGATCCTCTCGCATGGCAAGGTCATCGGTATTCTCGAGGCACTAAACCCCACATCCGGTTCATTCGACCCCGACGCATTGGTCGTGATGAATGGACTGGGCAGCCTTGCCGGTTCGAGCATCGAAAATTCAAGGCTTTTCGAGCAGCTCCAGAAAGCGCACAAGACGTACCGTCAGTTATTCGAAGAAAACATCGACCCGGTCTTCATCACAAACTGGGAAGGACGGGTACTTGCGGCAAACCGCCAGGCGGCGGCATTGAGCGGATATGAGGTCAGCCATCTTCATTCCATGAACATCGATCAGGTGCATGGGGTCAATTGGGAAATGGTGGGCTCAAAATTCGAGAACCTGCGCAACAGGCAAGTCTGCAATTATGAGTCAGAGATGATCCGCGGGAACGGCGGGAACCTGCCGGTGGAAGTCCATGCCCAGATCGTGGAATTCGACAGCACTGAGTCCATTCAATGGACGATGAGAGACATTTCAGCCCGCAAGGAGCTGGATGAGCTTCGCAATGACATGACCTCCATGATCTTCCACGACCTGCGTTCCCCGCTGGGCAATATTGTTTCGAGCCTTGAAATGATGAGCGGGCTCATGCCCGAGGACGAAACGCTGAACTCGATGCTTAACATTGCCAGGAATTCAACCGGGCGCATCCAGCGTCTCGTCAATTCCTTGCTGGATATCAACCGCCTGGAATCCGGGCAAAAGATCGTAGACCAGCACGCCATTGATCCTGTGGCGTTGGTGCGCGAATCGATCCGCGATGTGGAACATTCCGCCTCGGCGCGCCAGCATACCATCACCAATTGGGCGATCAGCGTCCTGCCCCTCGTATGGGTGGATGTGGACATGATCTACCGTGTCCTGGTGAACCTGCTGGAAAATGCCATCAAGTTCACACCTGTTGGCGGGCGCATTGATATTGGCGCACAAACCGGCGAAGATGGCACATTCGTCAAGTTGTGGGTGCGCGATAACGGTCCTGGCATCCCTGCCGCCGAACGCGACCGCATCTTTGAAAAGTTCACCCGCCTGCGCGGCAAGGCAAAGACCAGCGGGCTGGGAGTTGGACTCGCATTCTGCCGGCTCGCCGTACACGGGCATGGCGGCGAGATCTGGGTGGAAAGCGAAGTGGGCAAAGGCACAACCTTCTGGTTCACCCTCCCGGTCGCACAGCGCCGCTCATCCGGTCAACTCAAACGCCATACCGGGCGGCTTTCCTTCAAGCCGAACAAGGACGACAACGAAGACAATCAGTCATAAAGGACTCACCGAAAGGATTTACGTAAAGACCGCTATGCAGGAAATCACAAAGAACATTTTCATCGAAGATGAATTTCTCGGCGTCACACTCGGTGTGATCGTCACCCCGCGCGGATTGATCCAGATCGACGCGCCACCCGCCCCCGAAGATACACGCACCTGGCGCGCCTCCCTCATGAACCTGGGCGGGGGCGTCGACCGGGTCTTGATCAACATGGACGCCCATCCCGACCGCACCCTTGGTGCGCGCGCCATGGACTGTACCGTGATCGCCCATGAAAAGACCGCCCAGATCTTCCGCACCCGTCCGAGCACCTTCAAAGCACAGGGTGAGGAAACCGGCGCAGACTGGGAAGCCATTCCCGGGTTGGGCAGTGTGCGCTGGGCAGCGCCTGAGATCTCTTTTGAAGACCAAATGACCCTTCATTGGGGTCCCTCCCCCGTAATCCTCGAACATCACGCCGGTCCATCGAACGGTTCGATCTGGGTACATATGCCTGAAGAGAAAGTGATCTTCATCGGCGATATGGTGTTGAAGAACCAGCCGCCCTTTCTTGCAGGGTCCAACCTCAAGGCATGGCTGGAATCGCTCAACCTTTTGCTCAAACCAGAGTACAAGGGCTACACCTTCATCAGCAGCCGCGGCGGCGTGGTAACTGCGGTTGCCATCAAAGCCCAATACGACCTGCTCAAACAGGTTCACGACAAGTTGAACAAATCCACCAGCAAGAAACCCAACCCAGCCACCGTTGAAAAAATGGTCACATCCCTGCTGGGGTCGTTCAAAGCCCCAGCGGCACGCCAAAAGCAATTTGCCCAGCGCCTGCGCTACGGGTTGACGCACTACAACATGCGCCAGCCGAACGTTTCCAACAGTTCGCTCGAGGATTAGTGAACGCACCCGCCCCCCTTCTTGAACTCACCCGCGGCTCCATCGTGGAAGCAGTCCACAACGGCTCGATCGCAGTGGTCAGTGCAGATGGCAGCCTCATAAAATCTCATGGCGACCCTCACACGGTCGCCTTTTTGCGCTCTTCAGCCAAACCGTTTCAAGTGCTGCCCTTCGTGGAAGCGGGCGGCGTGGAACACTATCACTACACCCAGGCAGAGCTCGCCCTCTCCTGCGCTTCGCATGAGACCTCGCAAATGCACCTCGACGCCGTGCAAGCCTTGCAGGCAAAGGTCGGCATTGAAGAACGCTTCTTACAGTGCGGTCCGCACCTGCCGGGTGACGCGGATAAACTGCGCGAGGTGATCCAGCAGAACATCCTCCCCACCGCCAACTTCAACAACTGCTCGGGCAAACACACCTCCATGCTGGCATTCGCCAAAATGCGCGGACTTCCACTGGAGAACTATCTCGCCAACGACCACCCCATTCAGCAGGACATTCTGAAAACCCTTGCTGAAATGTGCAAGATGAACGTCAGCGATATTCGACTCGGCATCGACGGCTGCTCCGCGCCGAACTTTGCCCTGCCGCTGTACAACGCCGCACTGGGCATGGCACGCATGTGCGATCCGCGCGACCTGAGCAAGACCCGCGCCGAAGCCTGCCACAAGATTACAGCTGCCATGGCGGCA
>JBAIYF010000729.1:0-2578 GCA_037916115.1 Anaerolineales bacterium | reverse complement strand
GTTCTTTGAACCGTGGCTTGTATATCAGCTCGGCGGGTGTGGCTGTTTTGTCCATTCCGCTTTTCATTCTTTTGGGTATCACAAATTGGGTTGCACTGTGGGTGACCGTGTTGACCGGCTTGGTAGTGGGCATTGCGGTTGGTAAACTGACCGAGTATTACACCTCGCATGCCTTTGAACCCACCCGTTCGATCGCGGGACAGGCAAACACCAGCACAGCTACTGCTTTGATCGAAGGCTTGGCAGTGGGTATGCGTTCAGGTGGTTTGCCGGTGGCAGTTGTTGTATTTGGTATCGTAATCAGCTTCTATGCGGCGGGCGGTGCTTCGAACATTTTGCTGGGGCTTTTTGGCGTGGGTATGGCTTCGGTCAGTATGCTTTCGACACTTGGGTTCACCCTTGCCACCGACGCCTATGGACCGATCTCTGACAATGCTGGCGGTAATGCTGAAATGTCTGGCTTGGACCCGATTGTGCGTCACCGCACCGACCAGTTGGATGCCGTTGGTAATACCACCGCTGCCATCGGTAAAGGTTTTGCCATCGGCTCTGCTGCATTGACTGCCATGGCTTTGCTTGCAGCTTATGTCGAACAGATCCGTATTTCGTTGGCAGACCTGCGCGGCGTGGAATCCTTGATGGTGGGCGATACTCTCATTCAGATGGCTGATATGACCATTGAGAATTTCATGACGTATTACAACGTGACGCTGCTTAACCCCTCTGTGTTGGTGGGTGTGTTTGCGGGTGTTGCAACGACATTCTACTTTTCTGCCATGACCATGAGCGCGGTAGGACGCGCCGCAGGCGGTATGGTGGATGAAGTTCGCCGCCAGTTCCGTGAAATTCCCGGCATTCTCGAAGGCAAAGCCAAGCCCGATTATGCCCGCTGTGTGGAGATTAGTACCGTGGCTGCCCAGCGCGAAATGACCGGACCGGCATTCGTGGCTGTTGCAGTACCTGTAGTGATCGGTGTTCTGTTCGGTGTGGCAGGTGTGTTGGGCTTGCTAGTGGGTGGTCTGGCGGCTGGCTTCTCACTGGCGGTGATGATGTCCAATGCAGGCGGCGCCTGGGATAATGCCAAGAAGTACATTGAAGCAGGCGCTCATGGTGGTAAAGGCTCGGATGCACACCGTGCGGCTGTGGTAGGTGACACTGTTGGTGATCCGTTCAAGGATACTGCCGGACCCTCGCTCAACATTTTGATCAAGTTGATGAGTATGGTTTCAGTCGTGTTTGCCGGTTTGATCGTTGCGTTCGAGAACGGTCAGGGCTTGCTGTTGATGTTTATCAAGTAGTCAAATCTTATAGTTGTAGAACTCACCCGCAAAAGTCAGTTTTGCGGGTGAATTTGTTTTTAATGGCAAAACCATCATCGAGAATTGTGCATGCGGATGAAAATCCAATTCTCTGGAACGGGGAGATCCGTTGCTGTCGGATAGTTCTTTTTTTAGGCGTGATAGAATCGCTGTATATCAACTGAAAGGAATTTTTATCGAATGACCGATGTGAAGGCGTTTGGCGAGCGTGTGATTGGAAGTCTTGAAAAAGTGATCGTTGGAAAGAGGCAATCACTGGAATTGGTTGTGATCGGTCTGTTATGTCAGGGTCACATTTTGATCGAAGATGTTCCAGGTGTTGGAAAGACAATGCTGGCGCGCAGCCTTGCCCGTTCTTTGAACTGTGTCTTTAATCGTATCCAGTTTACACCGGATATGCTGCCCAGCGACGTGACCGGGGTTTCGGTATTCAATCAGCAAAAGAATGAATTCGAATTCCGCCCAGGTCCCATTATCGGACAGGTCATTCTTGCGGACGAAATCAACCGCGCGACCCCAAAGACTCAGGCGGCATTGCTTGAAGCCATGGAAGAGCGCCAGGTGACGGTGGACGGCGTGACCCATGCCATGCCCAAGCCCTATATTGTTCTTGCCACCCAAAACCCGATCGAATATGAAGGGACATTCCCCCTGCCCGAAGCACAGTTGGATCGCTTCCTATTACGGATGCGGCTTGGCTATCCCAGCATTAATGACGAGATTCGTATTATGGACGACCAGAAATTGCAGCATCCGATTGCGGCGTTGACGCCTGTTGCCTCCGCAGATGAGGTCATGGCGATGGGTGAGGCGGTTCGTCAAGTTTTTATTTCCAATGCAGTTAAACGCTATATCGTGGATTTGAGCACCCGCACCCGTCAAAGCCAGGATGTCTATCTTGGCGCCAGCCCGCGCGGAAGCCTCTCCCTTGCCCGTGCTTCGCAGGCGCGTGCTGCCATGCACGGGCGCGATCACGTGCTGCCGGATGATGTCAAGGCATTGGCGGTTTCTGTTCTGGCGCACCGCATTATCGTTAGTGCTGCGGCGCGTTTGCGCGATGTCAGCTCAGATAAGATCGTGCAGGAGATCGTCCTGTCCTCACCGGCTCCGGGCGGCACATTCGAAGACACAAAGGAAAAATAATGAGAGCCGGGCGAATTTTGGTCGCTCTGATCTTCGGCGTGGGTATGGTCGGTGTGCTGGTGAATGGCGCGCCGATCTTTTCACGTTTTGTGTATAGCAGTGTTCTGTTGACTCTC
>JBAIYF010000728.1:0-1939 GCA_037916115.1 Anaerolineales bacterium | reverse complement strand
AGCAGGTCCGTTGCGCGGGCTGCTGTGAAAGCCATGCTAAATCGCAGGCACCTGAAAGTGATCGGTCCCGCCAGCAAAGTTGCCGTGATCCTGACTAAATTTTTGCCTGTCCGCGCTGCAGCTTGGTTGACACATACCATGATGACGTTTGCGCCAAAAAAATAAAACGGAATGATTTACCTCACTCTGACCTTACAACTCCACGCTGGAATGCATTGACGGGTAATGAACCTGCCGCATGTTATGTTCTTTCTCGAACTTCTCCATCAGCGGCGCTGCACCTTTTTCTTCGCCGTGAACCAGAAAAACATACTCCGCACTCTTTCTCACTTTTGAGCCGTACTCCAACAGCATATCCTGCCCGGCATGAGCCGAAAGTCCGCCAATGGTGGCGATCTCGGCGCGGCAGTTGTAGGTGTCGCCAAAGATTCTGATCTGCTTCTCGCGGTCTGCAAGGCGTCTCCCCATTGTGTCGGGTGCCTGCCATGAGACGATCATGATCGTATTGTTTTTGTTCTCCAGCGCCCAGCGGATGTGATACACCACGCGCCCGGCTTCTGCCATGCCCGATGCTGAGATAATGATCATTGGGTCGGTGCGCTCGTTCAGTGCTTTTGACTCTTCCAGTGAGCGGATGTAGGTCAGGTTCTTGAATTCCAGCGCCGGGTGCCCGGATTGGATCCATTCCTTCATTTCCTTGTCGTAACATTCATCATGTTTGCGGAAGATGTCTGAAGCGTTCACTGCAAGCGGACTGTCCACATATACAGGGACTTCCGGCAGACCATCCTCATCGTACATGCGGCTCAAGTTATAGACCAGTTCCTGTGTACGTCCCACAGCAAACGAAGGGATAATGACCTTACCGCCGCGTTTCAACGTGCGGCTAATGACATCGTGCATTTCCACATAGGCTTCTTCTGGCTCGCGGTGCGGCTTATCGCCATAGGTCGACTCCATCAGCAGAACATCCACATCATCGCTGGGAAAAACCGGGTCACGTAGAATAGGCATGTTATGTCTGCCGATATCGCCGGAAAACCATAAATGCTTTTTATTTGAATGTTCCTGCAATTTGAGCGAGATCGATGCCGAGCCCAAAATGTGCCCCGCATCGTGGAATTTTGCGATCACACCTTTTGCCGGTTCAAATTCTTGATTGTAGTGAATCTCCTGCAAAAGCGGCGCTACTTCCTTGGCATCTTCTTCTGTGTACAGCGGATCCACTGCGGGTTCGCCGCGCTTCATATTGTGGTAGCTGGCGCTTTCTGCTTGCTTCTCTTGCACATGCCCAGAATCGCGCACCATCACATCGGTCAGTTCAGATGTGGCATGGGTGCAATAGATCAATCCGGAGAAGCCCTGTTTGATCAAATTGGGCAGGTTTCCCGAGTGGTCAATATGTGCATGTGAGAGAAGCACCGCGTCTATGGTTTTGGGGTCAAATGGGAAATTTCTGTTTTTTTCGATTGATTCCTTTCGCCGCCCCTGATACAATCCGCAGTCCAGCAGTATCTTTGATCCGTTCAGTTCAAGCAAGTGCATCGAGCCTGTTACTGTTTGAGCTGCTCCGTGAAAACTGAGTTTCATGGCTGCCTCCTTGAAACGGTATTGTCTGCTTACCTTGATTCTAATCCTTTCGGTATTCAAATGCAAACTTCTGACTTCGATTATCACCTTCCTGAAACGTCCATTGCGCAAACGCCTGCCGAGCCGCGCGACTCATCCCGTTTGCTTGTTCTGCATCGTAGTACAGGGGATGTGGAACACCGCATCTTTCGTGACTTGGGCTTGTTCCTGCGCCCAAACGATCTCCTCATCCTCAACCAGACGCGCGTCATCCCTGCGCGTATTTTTGCCCACAAAGAGACCGGCGGCAAAGTGGAAGTCTTACTGCTGCGCAAACGTGACGACCTGACGTGGGAAGCCTTGGTCGGCG
>JBAIYF010000727.1:0-2967 GCA_037916115.1 Anaerolineales bacterium | reverse complement strand
CGGCGCGAAAGTTCGTTCAACGGAATTAATTTTGCCCCGTTGATATGCCCCGTACGAAATTCATCCGGCTGGCGCACGTCCAGGATCAACGGATGCTTGCCAAACTTCAACTTCTCATTCAGTTCCTCCACAGTGAGCATTGGCACCGACGGACCAAAAAGATTGGATAGAAAACCCATATGGTAAAGCCCTCCCAGGCAAATCGTTTTATTGTTCAGCGGGCATTATACATTACGGACCCCAGCGGGGCTGGTAATCACAATAGTCGTTCTCGGTCAGGCGGCGCAGGTCTGTACCGTCGATGCGGATTATGTAGATCTCGCAGCCATGGTCTTCACCATAATGATCGAAATACGCCGTGAATGCCACCCACTGTCCATCCGGCGAAATGGAAGGACCTTGCGAGTTGCCGCCGGTTGGCGTGAGCATATGCGCATCTGAGCCGTCGGAATTCATAATGAAGACATCACGATTCCAAGGCTGACCGGAATACGTCACAATGAATTGAGAATCGGGAGACCAATCGCTTCTTCCGCGGACTGCGGGCAGGGTACTGACCATTTGCAGTTCACTCCCATCGAGCCGAATTCTATAAAGCTGAACCCCGCCCTGCATATCAGACGCGAATAAAATGGAATTGCCATCCGGTGACCAGGTTGGGTCCCAGCCGTAGGCGTTGGGAATGGGACGCGGGTTCGAGCCGTCACGATCCATCAACCAGATCTGGTTGGAAGCAGTGGTGGAAAGTTTGAAAGCAATTTGCGAACCGTCCGGGGAGATCTCCGGTCCGTTGACGTTGCCGAGGCGGTCGGTCAATTGCCGGACTTCGCCCGTGTCGATAAACAGCTCGTAGATCTCGTAAATATTCGGTTCACGGAAGGCTGCGTACACCACGCTGCCCCCATCGGGCGCCATGGACGGGTAGTAATGCTGGCGGTTATCGTCAGTGGTGAGGCGGCGGAAACCGCTGCCATCAGCATGGATAATGCAAACTTGATTGCGTGCCTGCACTTTGAAGATCTGACAAACGAACACGATCTTGCCGGTCGGCTCGCCAGCGGATGTGGGCGGTTGGGTTGAATCCGCTGCGGGGGTGGACAAGGCTTGAAGTGTGGCGAACAGGTCGGGGGTTGGGGTGGAGGCGGCAGGGATGTTGCAGGCAAGCATAAACACAATGCAAAGGATCGCCATGCAGGCGGGGCGCATCCGCTCAGGCTTCATCAAGATAGAGTTCCTCCCCTTTCAGAATTTTTGCGCCCACCGCCTTGCATTGCGGACAGGTAGTTTCACCTTTGTGCGGGCGATAGACTAGAAAGCACCACATGCACTGCTGCTCGGCGGGGATCATACGAAAGCGAAGCTCAGCACCTTCCAACGGTGTGTTCTTTGCAAGCTGCGCCCATTGTTCACGAAGCTGCGTTTCGGTGAATGGGATCAATTCGCCCATGGCGATATGGATATGCTGCAAGGCTCGTTGAGATGCCTGCCGAAAAATGGCTTCAAGCCGCGGATAAGGTTTCATAAGTTGTGTGAGATTGTATAATATTTAGAATTGCAAAAACTTTTTGTTTTGAAATATTACCATTACAATTTGCCCATGATAAGCACAGAATATCAACACCCGCTCAGCTGCGCAGAATGCCTCAATGGAACTGCACTGGGTTTCAATATTAGCATGGCATTCCAACCTATTGTCGATATGGAATCGCGAACCGTATTTTCATACGAAGCCCTGGTGCGTGGACCGTCCGATCAACCTGCAAGCTGGGTACTGGAAAAAGTAAACGATAGCAACCGCTATCGCTTCGATCAGACCTGCCGCGTGAAAGCGATCAAGACTGCGGCAGACCTCAATATGAAAACCATGTTGAACATTAATTTTCTGCCGAATGCGGTATATGAACCGGCTGCCTGCATCCGCACCACGCTTAATGCAGCTAATGAATTCAACTTTCCGGTAAATCAGATCATTTTTGAAGTGACCGAGGCGGAGAAGGTCCGCGACCCTGAACATCTGAATAACATCATTCAAGAATACAAGCACCGGGGGTTCCTGACCGCCATCGATGATTTTGGTGCGGGGTTTTCGGGTTTGAATCTGCTTTCAAAGTTCCAGCCAAACTACATCAAACTGGATGGTGCTTTGACCCGTAATATTCACGAAGACCGAACCAAGAGGGTGATCGTAAAAAGCATCATTGAAGTTTCAAACGAATTAGGGATTCAGGTCATTGCGGAAGGTGTGGAGAAAAAGGAAGAGTTGGAGGTTTTGCGCGAGTTGGGGATCCATCTTTTTCAGGGGTATTTGTTCGCAAAACCTGCTTTCGAGACCCTGCCTGTGCCAGAATTTGAATTCGATTCTTGAAAATATTTCCTCTCTGATCTTGCATATAAACATGCGGCTGGTCTATCAGCCGAATTCTGCCCAGCGGATTCGCTCCACTGGGCAGTTGTTTCTTGCAGGATTCTCAAAGGTTGTTCGCAGTGTTTGGGTTTCAGGTCTGCAATCTGGTCTTATTTCTGATATTTTTTCAGCAGCACACGAATGGTTTCCGCTAATTGCTTCAACCCTACCGGTTTGCTCAGGTATTCGTTGGCACCGGCAGCGAGACAGCGTTCACGGTCGCCGGACATAGCCAGAGCGGTTAAAGCGATGATCGGCACCTGGGACACATGCTGGTCAGTATGAGCACGGATGCGGAGGGTGGCTTCAAGACCGTCCATGACTGGCATTTGAATATCCATCAAGATCAAGTCTGGACGGATGCCCGCGACCACTTCCAACAGTTCCACCCCGCTGCGTACGGCATCCACATGGAAGTTCTGTGATACCAGGTAATCTGAGATGGTCTCGATGACTACCTCGTTATCATCAACGATCAGTATTTTTGGACGGGCAGGCTCGTTGCTTGCGGCAGAGTCGTTTTGTTCCAACATGAATGACACTTTTTCGATCTCCTCTCGAAG
>JBAIYF010000726.1:0-3604 GCA_037916115.1 Anaerolineales bacterium | reverse complement strand
GCGTAAAACGATTATAGATTTGGGCTACATCATTCCAACCCCGAAGGGGTGATATTGATTTTTCTAGAACCTTGTCAGCCCTTAGGGATTAGGGACTTGAACGCAGTGGGGGGCAGTTTCAACCGCTCGATCACTTTTTCTGCACATTCTTCGGTGGTGAATTTGGAGGTGTCTAATTCGAGGTCGTATTGGGTGAATTTATGAATGACCTCGTATTGTATTTTGGCTTGCCCAAGCGTGCGGTCTTTTCGGTCTCGTTCGCGCTGTTCCAGCACCTCGAGCGGACAGGTCAAGCCGATGAGGTAGGCGTTCATGTCTGCGAAGAGTTCGGCGCACTCGTCCACCCAGGCTTTTTCCACGAAGACATGGTCGGCGAGGATGTTGTTTCCGCGCGAAGCGGCAGCGGCGATGGCGTGGTGCATGCCCGAGAACAGCGACCAGCCCACAGGTCCGGCTTGAACCGCTTTTCCGAGCACATCATCCCAAAGCGGACGGTCAAGGTAACGCCCCGGCAGCATCCAAATGAACTTGTCAATGCCCATATCCAAAAACGGTTCGGGTAATTTCTTCTGCAAGAGTTTGAGCAGAGAGGTTTTACCGGATGAGGATGTGCCGTTAATGAAGATGATGGTGGACATAAGTGCCCGTTAAGGGTAACAAAAACGGGAGTCTTGCGACTCCCGCTCCGATTGAGTGCTATATTATGCGCTCTTTTTGGTCAACGCTGCAAGGGCTTTCATCAGGCGGCTCTTGCGACGCGCGACAGTGTTCTTGTGCAGCACACCTTTTTCAGCAGCCTTGTCCAATGCGCTGATGGCTTGCATAACAGCCTGCTTGGATTCAGGGGTGTCGCTGGTGAGAACTTTGCGCGCAGCGTTATCGGCAGTGCGGGCGGCGCCACGGATATTACGGTTACGCAGGCGGCGCTTCTCGTTCTGACGATTGCGTTTGATCTGAGATTGAATGTTAGCCAAGGTCTTCCTCCAAAAAATTCCTGTCTTTCTTTACGACGGCGACATATTTTACATGGGGGGAGCGTATTTGTCCAGTAAATTAAAAGAAAATCCGCGGGCAATTTTGCCCGCGGATTGTGTTTTTATGGGGTGTTGGTTGGGGCTGCGTTGATGGGAGTGGTTGTGGCTGTGGGCAGGAAGGTGCCAGGTCCGGGGGTGATGGGGGTGCTGGTCGGCGGACGTGTAGCGGTAGGGGTGACGAGGTTCACCGGAATTTGAAGGACCTGTCCTACGAAGAGAGCATTGGGGTTGTCCAGTTTGTTTTCGGCGATGATGGCTTCGATGGTGCTGTTGAACAGGATCGCAATACCGCCAAGAGAGTCTCCTGCCTGTATGGTGTAGGGAATCAATGTGCCAGAGCGCAGGTCTGGTGGTACGGGGGTGGCGGTGGGCAGTTGCATGCCTGGGTTGGGAAGCAGGATAACCTGTCCGGGGACAACATTCAGTGTGGTCGGGTCGATGCCGATGCCGGTCTCTTCGTTATAGGGGTTGAGCAGCAGCATGAGCGGAATGGCGTTATCTCCCAAAGTGAATTTTTCAGCGATCAGGGCGAGATAATCACCATCTTGTACGGTATAGGTGAAGGGAGCCGAGAAAGTGGCGGTGGGAGTAACCGTCGGAGTTTCTGTAGGGGTGGAGGTTGAGGTGGGTGTGCTGGTATTTGTCGGTGTGAACGTAGCCGTAGGGGTGGGAGTTTCGGTAGCCAGCAAGAGGTTGATCGGTTTTCCGGGGAGTGTCATCCAATATATTAACAATGCCAGACCTCCCAACAGGAGTACACCGGCAACCACTACGATCGTGTTCTGCCTGCTGCGGTTTTTCTTGCGGAGCGACCCCATCGAGCCGACAGGCGGACGGGAGGAGGGAGGAGTGTAGGTCATGATCTATTCCTTTTATTGCCGTAATGTTTTTCAGTCATTTTCAGTGCTAAACGATTCTACCTGAAAAATGACTCGCGCGTTAAAAGTCAAAGGTCGAAAGCCAAACCTCTGACTTTCGACCTTTGATTACATTACTTGATATGATCTTTCAAATATTTGCCTGTGTACGAGCCTTTGACCTTCATCACCTGTTCGGGTGTGCCTTCGGCGATCAACTCACCGCCGCGGTCGCCGCCTTCAGGACCGAGGTCGATCAGCCAGTCGGCTACCTTGATGATGTCGAGGTTGTGTTCGATGATAAGGACAGAGTTGCCCGTGTCAACCAATCGTTGCATCACTTCGATCAACTTGTGGACATCCGCTGCGTGTAGACCAACCGAGGGTTCATCCAGCACGTAAAGTGTACGTCCAGTTGCGCGGCGGGAAAGTTCCTTCGAGAGTTTCACGCGTTGTGCTTCGCCACCGGAGAGTGTTGTGGCAGGCTGACCCACACGTACGTAGCCCAAGCCGACTTCCTGTAACAACTTCAATTTATTTTGCATCTGTGGATAGTTCTTGAATTCTTCGAGCGCATGGTCAACGGTCATATCCAAAACATCGGCAATTGAATACTTATCGCGGAACATCACTTGCAAGGTCTCGCGGTTGAAGCGCTTTCCGTGGCACACGTCACAAGGCACGTACACATCGGGCAGGAACTGCATTTCGATGCGCAACTCGCCCTGTCCCTGACAGGCTTCGCAGCGCCCGCCATGGACGTTGAACGAGAAACGTCCCGGCTTGTAACCGCGCACTTTTGATTCGGGTAACTCAGCGAATAGCTTGCGGATTTCATCGAACAAGCCGGTGTAGGTGCCGGGGTTTGAGCGGGGTGTGCGCCCGATGGGGGATTGGTCGATGTTGATGATCTTATCAAGATGCTCAATCCCTTCGATCGTTTCATGCTCGCCGGATTGGGTCCGCGCGCCCATGAGTTTTGCCGCGAGCTCGTTATACAAAATGTCGCTCATCAACGTGGACTTGCCTGAGCCCGACACGCCCGTAATGCAAACCAACTTCCCAAGAGGAATGTTGACGTCAATGCCCTTCAAGTTGTTCGCCGTGGCATTGACGATCTTGAGTACCTTGCCATTGCCTTCGCGCCTCTTTTTCGGGATTTCGACCTGTTTCCGCCCCGAGAGGTAGAGTCCAGTCAGTGACTTTGGGTGCGCCAAAATCTGCTTGGGCGTGCCTTCTGCAATGACCTGTCCGCCATGCTCGCCCGCGGCTGGACCGAGGTCTATGACCCAGTCCGATTCGAGGATGGTCTCATCATCATGTTCGACGACAAGAACCGTGTTGCCAAGGTCACGCAGACCTTTGAGTGTTTCAAGTAGACGGCTATTATCGCGCGGATGCAAACCTATCGACGGTTCATCCAACACATAGAGCACGCCAACGAGACGCGAACCAACCTGCGTCGCCAGGCGGATGCGCTGGGCTTCTCCACCAGAGAGGGTGACGGCGGAGCGGTTGAGGGTCAAATAATCCAAGCCGACATTGACGAGGAAATTCAAACGTTCGTGAATTTCTCGAATGACACGCTCGGCGATGGTCTTTTGTTTGTTGGTGAGAGGCGAGCTCTTGCCAGAAATCTTCTTGACCCACTCAAGAGTCTGCAACACGGGCCACGAGTTGGCTTGAACGATGTTGACATCGTCTACTGTCACG
>JBAIYF010000725.1:0-6498 GCA_037916115.1 Anaerolineales bacterium | reverse complement strand
GGGCAGGCGGCGGGGAACCGAGGTCGTAATTCCATACGCCGCTTTCTTTCATGGCAGAGGCAACATCGTAGGGTGTGGGTTTGAATTCGTAATTCTGCTTTTCCACGAATTCCAAAATAAGTTTGTGTGGTGGACGTTCGACCTTGAAACTCTTTTGGACATGGTTCAGGAAATATTTTGCGCTTTCGTTGGATATCTCGAAAATGCGCGCAATTTCTTCGAAGGCTTTGATTTTGTCTTTATTGGGCATTGAGGATTTCCTGACTTGGGAGTTATAGGCTTTCCAGTGCGCGTTTTGCAAGGACAGCAGCGACATCCATGCGGTATTCGGCAGATGCCCATTCATCCACGGCTTCGTGGTAGGCGTTTTTTGCAGCTTCTTGAATTCCATCGGCTTCAGTACCATCCATGGCGAGGAGGGGCGATTTGCCATAGCCACCAAGGGTGAGACGGGTACGCCCGGAATTCCACTGGGAAAGTGCAGCGCAGATGATGGGTTTGTCGGCGGGGGTTTTGGAGACAAATTCAAACGCGGATTTGACGTTGAGCGGAATGGTGATGGAGGTGATGAGTCCGCTGGGGCGGGTTAGGAGAAATTCACTCAGACCATGGACGACGGACGATTGACTATGGTCAGCGGTCAGTGGTCTGCGGTCTAGTTTTGCATCCATGGCTAATAACATTGTCACGAAGGGAGACCGACCATCACTGGCGACGAGCGTCCCTGCGACGGTGGCGGTGTTGCGGATGTTGAGCGGGGCTTCGAGTTTGAGAGCGGTTTTGAGGGCGGGCGGGCAGGTCTCATATTCGAGCAGGGACTGCAATGTGCAAGTGGCACCGATCTGCAATTCGTTGCCGCTGATGCGGAGCGAATCCAAGCCGAGGAGTTGGAGATCCACTACGGCGACAGAATCAGCCGTCCCGTGAGAAAGAAGCGTGCCGCCTCCGAGGGGGACGGTGTTCGGTTGAGTCAGAAGCGTGAGAGCTTCATCAAGAGTTTGAGGTCTGTGATAGGTCGAGATCATGGGTATGCCTCCGTGGGATGCTTTGATTATATCCCTACGGGGAGGGGAGTGTCACTTTGTAGCGCACAGCGAGCAGGCGCATGGCAAAGACGGTCAACGCGCCGATGAGGGATGCCAGCAGGGTGTTGACTTGAAAGATGATGAGGATGATGAACAGTGATGTGCCAATGAACGAGCATGTGGCGTAGAGTTCGGTGCTTTGACGAAAGACGCTGGGCATGCGGTTGCTGAGCACATCGCGCAGGACGCCGCCAAAGACACCGGTGACGACTCCCATGAGGATGGCGACGATGGGCGAGAGTTCGAGCTGTAATGTGTATGTCGCGCCCAGGATGCTAAAGATGCCAAGCCCAATTGCATCGGCGGTGATGAGCAGGAACCTTGAAATGCGGTCGAGGCGATAGAAGGATAGGACGGCGATCACAAAGGTGGTGACGGTGAGTAATGGGTCGAGCATCCAAAAGACCGGGGTGCGCCCAAGCAGCAGGTCGCGCATGGTGCCGCCGCCAAAGGCATTGACAAAGGCAATGGTGGTTGCGCCGACGATATCCATTTGGTTTTTGCGAGCTTCGAGCGCACCAGAGATGGCGGAGGCGCTTACGGCGACATAGGTAAGGATGAAGATGAGTTGATCCATTGTCTCTAGTCGGGGTAGACTTTCCAGCCGAGTTCTTCCAGCTTGCTCATATCAAGTTGGTCTTGCGGCACGTTGATGTGCATGCCTGTGCCTTCAGCAAGCAATTCATTGGTCTCTGCATCGTAGATGCCGCCCCAGGCTTTTGCAATTCTGCCTTTATTCTCCATCACTTTGCCGATGATTTTGAGCGGCTTTCCTATGGGAACGTTCTTGCGGTATTTGATCTCCAACTTCCCAGTGAACATAAAACGCGGATTTGCCGGGTCGTTGCCCATGTAGGCTCGCCCGGAGACTTCGTCTATGATGGCGGCGACGATGCCGCCGTGCAAAACACCAGGGTAGCCTTCAAAATGCTCCGGTGCAATGTAATGTGACTCGACTACGCCGGGTTCAGTTTCATAAAAATGCAAATGCAAGCCGACGGGGTTTTCAAGTCCGCAAATAAAGCAGTGACGTGAATTGGGTTGTTTGGTTTTACTCATTATTTTTCTCCCCAGTGAATGGCGATGGTCCCGAACATCAGGCGTTTGAATTGCACACGCCGAAAGCCGACCGCAACCATGCGCACAGTGAGTTCTTCGGCTGTGAGGAATTTTTCGGTGGTGTTGGGTAGGTATTCATACGCGTCACGCATCCCGGAAAGCATACCGCCAATAAATGGAATGATGACATGCATGTGGAACTTGATGAACGGTGAAATCAGGTTCTTCTTTGGGCGCGTTGTATCAAGGATGATGATGCGCCCGCCGGGCTTGAGGACACGGTGTTGTTCTTTCAAAGACCTTTGAACATCTGTGACGTTGCGCATCAAAAAACCCGAGACGATCGCGTCGAAGGTTGTGCTTTTGAATGGCAGGTTCAACGCATCTGCAGATGAAAAATTCAAGTCGCCGTTCTTTTTACCGACCCGCATCATCTCAAATGTGAAATCTGCCGCGGTTACACGGGCTTTGGGATACTGCGTCAGCGCCTCACGAGCCAGGTCGCCGGTGCCTGTTCCAAGGTCCAGTATTGAGCCGTGTGGGCGGATCTTGGTCAGACGGATGACTTCCCTGCGCCAGCGTACATCCATGCCGCCGGTCATTAGTCTGTTCATCAGATCGTAGCGGTGTGCGATCTTTGTAAACATCGATTGGACGTACTGGGCGCGTTCGTGCCCGCTGAGATTTGTCATAGTATCTCCTAAAGAACGAATTATACAATGTGCGCAAGTTGAGTGATGGGCGGTTTGCCTCACGGTATAATCGCGAAATGCCAAATCCATCTCACCCGTTCACTCGTGAAGGTCAACAGGCGTTTGATATTGCCAGGCGCATCGCTCAAATCAATAAATTGTCATCTGTCGATTCTTTGATGCTTTTACTGGCGTTACTCCAATTGAAGAATTCGCGCACGCAGGCTGTGTTGAAGGCTTTGAATGTGAAGGTTGAAAATCTCGCTGCGCGCATCAATGCCACGATCAAACTCGAAGCAAATCAGGCAATTCCAGTTTCCGGGGCGGATCAATCTGGTTTAACTCGTGAACTTGAAACTGCTTTGAATACCGCTTTGACCGAGATGCAAAACGATGCCCAAACCAGTCTTGATGAGTTGGCGTTGTTGTTAGGAATGTTGCAAACCCCTGAAAGCAAGGCGGGGCAGATTTTGGCTCAGTACGAAGTGACTGCCGAGCGGGTACGGGAACAATCCAAACTCGTCAAGGCAATGCCTGTCGCGAAGGAGTCGATTTTTGTCATGCCAAAGGTATTGGCAATGGGAATGCGTCGGGGTATCAGCCCGATCTTTATCAGTCTTGTGTTGTTTACAATAGCCATGGCTGTCTTCCTTTGGTTTGGGATCGGGAACAATCCGCGCGCATTTTTGATCGCATTTATCATGGGCGGCTGGATCGCTTCTGTCGCCTTGCATGAATTTGGGCATTCCATTGTTGCATACTGGGGCGGCGATGAAAGCGTGGAAGAAAAAGGCTACCTTACCCTCAACCCGCTTAAGTACTCCAATCCCATTTTGAGTATTGTCATCCCCGTGCTGTTTTTATTAATGGGTGGAATTGGTTTCCCCGGCGGTGCGGTGTATATCAATGTACTCGCACTTCGAAAACCGGGCTATCGCAGCCTGGTTTCAGCAGCCGGACCTTTGGCGAATCTGCTCCTTGTTATTTTTCTGACGCTGCCATTCAGTTTTATTCCGTTCTCTCTATTTTTTCAATATGCATCGGAAGAGTTTCTGATGGCGATTGCGTTCCTTGGTTTTTTACAGATCACTTCCATTCTGATCAATCTTCTGCCCATCCCCGGCTTGGACGGTTTTGGAATTCTTGAACCTTTCCTGCCGCGCGATGTAGTGAACGCTTCAAATTTTGTTCGTCCGTTCGGGTTCTTCATTCTTTATTTCTTTGTCTTCATCGACTCGCCGCTCTCCGACTTTTTTTGGAGTAGTGTCTGGGTCATTACCGAGCTTCTCAGTTCCAATTTGGCATACTACGCCAATGAAGGGCTGAAGTTCTTCATCAATTCTTGAATTAACCAGGGTCCTCTGCTGAGTGCAGATTGCGTAGAAGAAAAGATTGAAGAAATCAGCTTGCTTACCTCTCATCTAAGTTCTGTTTTTACTTAAAAACAAACTCACCCTCAAAACTTTTATTTCGGGGTGAGTTTGTTTTTTTTGTATTTATCGGGATTTAATTCTGCGCAAATGTGTCGATCAATAATTTGAAATTGCCGCCAACGGGGTAAAGAATAGGACACGTACAGCCGCGCTTCTTGTACTCTTCCACTTTGGCTTTGGCTTCGGTGGGTGTGCCAGATGCCGTGATCTTCAGTACCAGTTCATCGGGCACAAGGTCTTTGGCTTTCATCACCTGTTCCTTGGTGGCGGGCCAGCCAAGAATGGATTGGATCTGATGCACAACTTCATCTGAAACATTTGAAGCCTTGGCAATGTGCGGCTGCTGCGCGATATACTGGCAAAGCAGCATCTTGCTGTAATCGATGGCTTTGTCGTGGTCTTCATCCACCGAGCAGACGATCAACTGCGGGCGGTCGAAATCTTCCATTTTACGTCCCGATTTTTTCAAGCCATTATGCAGCAATTCCATCGCATTATCATTGTATTCGGGGGCAACACAGTAATTGAGTACGGCACCATCTGCAATTTCGCCGGTCAGTTCCATCATCTTGTCACCGGTCGCACCGATCATGATCGGCACATTGCGCGGTTCACGGCGACCGTACACTACATCCAACTCGATGCCTTTCACATGAATGAACTCGCCATCGAAGGTCACGCGCTCCATATTGAGCAGCTTCCTCATCACGGTCACTGTCTCACGCATAGCTGTTAGCGGCTTCTTACGGTCAATGCCGACGTTTGCGGCTAGCGGGTCCCACCATGCGCCAAGCCCACAGATGACACGATTCGGGGCGAGGTCATCAAGAGTAAGGAATGTGGCTGCCAACAGACCAATGTTGCGAGTCCAGTTGTTGATCACGCCCGAACCGACCTTGATCTTGTTGGTCACTGCAGCATAGCCAGCCATGGGTACGATGGCATCACGCACAAGCCTGCTTTCCGCCTGCCACACGGCTTCGAAGCCTTTTTCCTCAGCATACTTTGCATATTCCAATCCGTCTCGCAGGTCGTGCGAGTCTTGCAGGTAAAGTGCAACACGCTCTTTGGTCATGGCATTCTCCTTGGTGGTTGAATAAAAAAATTTTGCCACAGGTTTCGCAAACTTCATAGGGTTTGCTTGCCTGTGGCAACATGATGTCTATACTTTTTGCGCTTCCATCTTGCGGATTAACTCAAGGTCTTCCGGGTCATCAAGGTCCAGCCCAAGCGATGGGAGTTCAACGATCTCAAGCCTGGCTCCAGACTTGACTGCCCGCTCACAATGTCTTTGGAAAGAACCTTCACCAAAATCATACTCGATCTGCGCAGCAGGAACCATCAACAGCGCATTTGTTCCTTTGTGATGTCTGTCCGGCGCAATAACCACCACAGGCGGCTTGGAGGCACGGTCGATCAAGGTTAATACATCGTCTGCCGTCAAAAGGGGCAGATCCACTGGCAGCACCAGAACCCCGTGTGAAGCGTGAACCTGCGCAATGACCGATGCCCTTGCCAGTGCCGTGTTCAAGTGCGGCTGGCCATCTTCCTGGACAGTTTTGGCACCATGATTTCGGGCAATTGTCAGCGCCTGCGAGTCACGGCTGACCACCAGAACCTTATCCAGCTCCTTCAAACTTGTGAGCGTCTTGAGGGTCCGCTCCAACAATTCCTGATTTAGAGCAGCACGCTCTTCCTCACTCAAAGCCCCAGCCAGGCGGGATTTCCCCCGGCGTAATGGTTTAACAGGCACGATCGCCCAAAGTGACATAGTTTATAAACTCCGGATAAAGTGTAGCACGTCGTTTGCAAGTCGTGTGCGATCTGTAAGTAGATTCATAAGTGTATCGGTGACCAGAGTTTTGATCTTAAGATCTGCCACCTGATGTTCCATGTCCGAATCTTCATTATCTAACACAAACCCACTCAAGATGTTGCGGTAATGGCTGGCAACTGCCAGAGCCGATGGTTCGATGCCCAGTTCCCGAAACATCTTTGCAGCAGGACCCTTTACGGTTTTTCCACCAATGATGGGGGAAATTGCCACCACAGGTCTATTAATTGTCTTGATGACTTTCAAGATGGGGTCAATGCTTACCCACGGATTTGATGGGCAGAATACAACCGCATCAGCCGAATCAAGCGCTTCACGCACGCCGGGGGCTGGTTCAGCAACATCAGCCCCGTCAAACCTGAAGCCTTTTACCTCCGGCTCACAGCGCCTGTGAA
>JBAIYF010000724.1:0-2190 GCA_037916115.1 Anaerolineales bacterium | reverse complement strand
CGGTGGAGACGTTGCCATGCACAGAGACAACGCCATCGAGAGTGATCTCAGGCGAAGCCGCCGCCAGCAGAATGGCGAGCGAGTCATCAATGCCGGGGTCGGTGTCGAGAATGATGTGTTTGGGCATAATGATTCCGTAGGTCACGCTTGTAGCGTGACAAATTTAGAAAGGCAGGCTACAAGCCTGCCCTACAGAGATATTCCATTCTCTCAACGAACAACTCCACAAACTCACGTCCCTTCACATCAAGCGCCACTTGCATATTCGCAGGTTTCTTTGCTACCTTCATAAAGTCCGCGTAGGTCTTGCCCGTGGAGACTCCCCCCGAAATATCGACATTGACGTAATGCTTTTCAAGCGTGAGCAGTTCCGGCGCAATCACCGCCGCCACCGTCAGCGGATCGTGCAGGGCGCAGCCATTGAAGCCTTCGTACTTCATATAGAACTCCATGTAATCTGCGGTCACATCGTGGATGAATTTCGCGATGGGCGAGTCGAGTTTGGTGAGACGTTCCACATCCGCGGAAGTGAGCAGGCACTTGTACGTGGAGTCGAGCGGAATGAGCGTGATGGGAATGCCCGAATTGAAGACGATATGCGCCGCGTGCGGGTCTTCGTGGATGTTGAATTCTGCCAGCGGAGTGATGTTGCCGCCCGAGCGCACCGCCCCACCCATGATGACCAACTCCTTCACGGCTTGCGCGAACTTCGGCTCTTTGCGGATCGCCAGCGCCACATTCGTCAGCGGACCGACGGCGAACAAGGTCAAATCGCCGGGTTCGGCGAGGAAGCGTTCGATCAAATAATCGACGGCGTGTTGTTCAACCGGTTTGATGGTCGGCTCGGGCAATTTGGCTCTGCCCAGCCCGGTCTTACCGTGGACTTCTTCGCCCTGCGTGCCATGCGGCGGTTTGATGAGCGGCACCGAACAACCCTTTGCCACAGGAATGTGCCCGGCATTCAGGAACTCCAGCAGCGCCAGCGCATTGCGGGTGGTCTTCTCAAGGTTAACGTTGCCTTGTACGGTGGTGAGGGCTTCGAGTTGAATTTCAGGCGAAGCCAGCATGAGCAGGATGGCGAGCGCGTCGTCTGCGCCGGGGTCGGTGTCTAGGATGATTCGGGTAGGGGGCATGGGGAGACCTGTCATTGCGAGGAGGGCGGCAGCCCGACGAAGCAATCTCCCAACATGGGTGCGGAGATTGCTTCGAGCGGAAGATTACCGCTCTCGCAATGACATAAACCTTTCGACTTCAGATTTGGTAGGCAATGATGGTTGTGCGCCGAACTTAGTGGTTGCGAGTGCGCCGCAGGCACAGCCATAGCGGACAGAGTCTTCAAGCGATTTACCGCTCAATAAAGATGAAGCAAAGCCGCCGATGAAGGCATCGCCCGCGGCAGTGGTGTCGACGACATCTACTTTATATGTATCCACTTTTGTTGTTTGTGTATCTGTCACCAACAAAGCGCCTTTGCTGCCGAGCGTCACGATGACGGTCTGCACGCCTTGTTTCAAAATTTCTTTCGCGGCAACTTCAGCGGAAGAAGCATCTGTAACAGGCAAGCCAGTGAGCAATGCCAGTTCGCTTTCGTTGGGGATGAGAATATCCACGTTGGCAAGCAATTCAGCAGGCAAAGATTTTGCAGGCGCCGGGTTGAGGATGACGGTCAGTCCGTTGGCGCGGGCTTGCTGCGCGGCGTGGAGAACTGTCGGCGTGGGGATCTCTAACTGGAGCAAAATCAAGCCAAAGTCTTGGAAGGAGGCGTGGTCTACATCCGCTGGCGAGACGTTGCCATTTGCGCCCGGCGAAAGCACAATGCTGTTCTGTCCGTTCGAGTCCACCACAATGATGGCGGTACCGGTGGCGGATTCATCGACGGTGACGCGCGAGGTATCGACTTGATTGGCGTTGAGATTTTCAACGAGGAAAGGAGCAAAGCTGTCGCTTCCGACTCGACCGAGCATTGCGGTTTTCAACCCGAGCCTTGCCGCCGCCACAGCCTGATTCGCACCCTTGCCGCCGGGGATGATCTGCAGGTCGTCGCCGCTGATGGTTTCGCCCGGCTGCGGAAAACGCGGCGAACGGACAACGAGGTCTGCGTTGAGTGAACCGATGACGAGGACATTGGGCTTTGGCGAGTGGGTCATGCGCGTTATTTTACTTCTTAAATGAACAGGTCACACGGAGCGT
>JBAIYF010000723.1:0-3819 GCA_037916115.1 Anaerolineales bacterium | reverse complement strand
CAACAAGATCAGGGTCATGGTTGCCATTGCAGATGTGGATGTGCTCGTCCCCAAGGGGACAGCCCTGGACAAACATGCCCGGCACAATACAGCATCTGTGTATGCAGTAGCCAAGATCTTTCCAATGATCCCCGATCTGCTTTCCACAAATCTAGTCTCACTTAACCTCAACGAAGAGCGTCTTGCCCTTGTGCTTGAAATAGAACTTGGTGCAGATGGAGTTTTGCTTAATTCCGCGATCTATCGGGCGAGGGTCTGCAATCATGCCAAAATGTTATGAAGATCTGGATGTTGGTGATCAAATCAGAGTGCAGTTGATATTGTTGGATGTCCAACAGGGATTTATCGATTTCAGAAATATTAATTCAAGAAGACACAGGTAAGATGAATATGTGAAGAAGTAATCTGATTATGGGCATGTTGATATGGTACTTGAAATCAGATAGCGTTCTTTGTCTTTTTCAGTAAGTGTGCGGAATATGCGGCTGCAAACTTCTTGCATTGTATGAGTATATTCTGTGTTCCAGATGCGGGCAGTTTGGTCTACACTGCCAGTGAGGATAAATTCTCCATCAGATGAGAAGGCAACAGCTTTTACAGGTGCGGTGTGGATGGTGAATGCCCGAACAACATTTCCAGTGGAAACATCCCATAGAAGCGCTGTGGCGTCGTCGCTGCCGGTGAGAATGTATTTCCCATTCGGCGAGTAGGCAACGCTTTTGATCTGGTCTTGGTGGCTTAGGAATTGCCGGATCTCTTTCCCGCTGTTAATATCCCACAAGCGGGCTGTGCGGTCGTCTCCAGCTGAGATAATGAACCGTCCATCCGGGGAAAATGCGGCTCCTTTTACTTCATCTGTGTGCCCGATGAATAATTTCAGTTGCTTGCCTGTGTTCACATCCCATAATCGGACTGTCATATCGTCACTGGCAGTAACAACGAATTTTCCATCTGGTGAAAAATTTGCGCCTTCAACAGATGCGGCATGCCCTGTAAACTGTCGGAGTTCCTTCCCAGTAGCTGCATCCCACAGGCGGGCGGTTTTATCTGTACTGCCTGTCAGTAAATATTTGCCGTTGGGTGAGAAGGAAACACTTGTAACTTCTTCGGTGTGCCCGATCAATTGGAGAATTTCGGTTTGTGATTCCAGATCCCACAATCGGGCAGTTCCGTCGAGGCTGCCAGAAAGGATGAGGTTGCCATCGGGGGAGAATGCCAGGCTGGATATCCAGTTATTGTGACCGGTCAATTGGGCGAGTTCCAGGTCACTTTCGGCATCCCAAAGGTGGATGATATCGTCCTCTCCACCCGTAAGGACATAACGTCCATTCGGCGAAAACGCGACGGTAAGTACGGCTCCGCTGTGCCCTTCAAAAATACCTGTGTCGCTATTAACAATGGCATTCCATGTTCGCGCGGTTGCGTCGCGGCTGGCGGTGGCGATTTGGGTGCCGTCAGGTGAGAATGCGACTCCGCGGATCTGCTCAGTGTGACCGCTAAGTCGGCGCAGTTCCAAGCCAGTGGCAGGATCCCACATTCGGGCGGTTGTATCGGAACTGCCGGTTAGGATGTATTTTCCGTCTGGTGAAAACGCCACACAGCGCACCCGATCTGTGTGTCCGCTGAAAAGCCTCGCGGTTTGACCGGTGGCAACTTCGAACATCCTGGCGTTGGTGTCACTGCCAGTCAGGATGTACTTCCCGTCTGGCGAAATTGCAACACTCAGGACTTCGCGCGGGTGACCTTCGAATACCCTGATTTCTGACCCGGTGGATGCGTCCCAAAGGCGGGCGGTTCGATCCTGTCCACCGGTGACGATCATGCTGCCGTCCATTGAAAATGCCGCGGACGTTACTTCGCCGTCATGCCCGGTATAACTTAGTATTTCACGCTCCAAAAATATATCCCACAGACGCGCTGTGCCGTCTGTACTGGTGGTAAGAATATAACTACCGTTAGGTGAAAAGTGTACGCTGGTGATCTGACCCGAATGACCTTCGATCTTAATAATCTCTTCGCCTGTGGCGATATTCCATAAACGCGCGGTTCCATCGTCGCTGCCGGTTAGTACAGAAGTGCCATCGGGGGAAAAGGCAACGCTTTTTATTTCATCAGTATGACCAACGAACTGCACAAGTTCTTCGCCTGTATTGGCATCCCATAATCGTGCTGTCAGATCATCACTGCCAGTGAGCAGGTATTTGCCATCCGGCGAAAAAGCGATTGCAGAAACTGCATCTGTGTGTCCGGCAAATTGTTGCAGGGTAAACAACCGTTCCAGCGAACGAATAAGGGTGTAATCTGCCTGGGGTACGTAGCCTGTACGAAGTACGGTTAGACTTAACAAGGCGGCTGTTTCCACATTGCCGGATGGATTTTCCAGAATCCCTTGTGCCTCAAGGGATAAACGTAATTGTTCCGACCGCATCAATTCTTCTTCTGCTTCCGCTTGCGCGGTTGCTGCTGCATTAGCATTGCCGACAGCAGTTGCGCGGGCTGATTCTGCTTCGCCTCTGGCAATGGTTGCATTACGGAATCCGATTCCCGCCACAAAAACGGCAATGCTGGCCAGCAGGCTGAAAGTAAAACCTATTATTTGTGAAGTACGCATCCGGCGGACTGACTCGCGGCGGCTGGCGTGAATGTATTCTGTGTGCAGTGGCAATGGTTTTGGAGTGGGGATGGATCCGCTTTTCGCGAGCCAGGCTTCGGCTTCTTCGAGGCTTGAACGTTGGAGAAGTAGGTTTGGACTGCGTTGCGAGTCGTTCCATTCCATGGCGCGATCCAGTAAACGGGTATGCTGCCGAACCCATTCAATATCTGTAGTGATGACTGCAAGCATGCCGTTGAGGTTGGATTGTAGTTCTTCTTCTGACCGCATGGAGACCCAATTGGCGGCTGCTACGGTTGTGGGAAGTTCAGTGTTTTTGGGGATTTCCCGGTGAAGAATTGGAACGATACGTTTGTTCTGTTCAATGGCTGCTACAAGTTCGCGCTGGCATACTGAAGAAATGACAGAGTCGGGGGAGATGATGTATAGGAACGCATCGGCACCTTGAATGCCATCTTGTATTTCGTTCCACCAATCTGCGGTAAGGGGGATATTCTCCCAATCGACCCAGGCATTGATGCCTGCAGCACTGATAAGTTTGTATAGGGATTGCACAAATTGCCTGTCGCGGCGGGAATATGAAATGAAAACCTTGGTTTTGCGGAGATCGGCATCTGTGATGGATATTTGTTCTGAGAATTGAACGCCGGTCATGGTGCGCAAGCGGGCGGAAATTCCCGCTGTAAGTTTTAGGGCAAGTTGCCCGTTCGATTCAAGGAGTTTTGTAAAATCGTCCCTTTGCAGGCACAGAAGCTGGCTGTCTTCCAATGCACGGACGGTGGCAAAGCGGGGCTTGTTTTCAAGCAAAGACATTTCCCCCAGGTGTTCACCTGCGCCAAGTTTTGCTATGATTTGACGGTTGGGGTCGCTGGCATGACCGCGGAAGATCTCCAGTTCTCCAGATGAAATAATGAACAGGGCGTCTCCTTCATCACCCTCATTAAAAAGGATCTCGCCTTTTTTCAATCCGCGCGGCTTTACCTTGGCAGAAATTTCTTCCAGAAACTGATCGGGCAGCTCAGAAAAAAGAAGTACTTTTTTCAGGATTTCCAGGTTGCTTTGTGTCAATTTATTGAGTCCTTGGGGGAAGTATAGCACCGTGAACTTGATTTAACAACAAAAATTGCTGCTGATGTACTGCCCCAAGATTTCCCGCTTCGGTGGAGATACATAAAAGAGGCTTCCAAAGTGGATAGCCTCTCTTTGTC
>JBAIYF010000722.1:0-3485 GCA_037916115.1 Anaerolineales bacterium | reverse complement strand
AAATCCCTCGCCGCCGGGACCAAAGGCATTGCCCGGAACGACTGCCACACTTTCTTCACGCAGCAATCGTTCGGCAAAGGTTTCATCGTCCATGCCGGAGGCTCGGATGTTGGGAAAGGCATAGAAGGCGCCCTTCGGCTCAAAGGTCGAGAGACCGAGGCGGTTCAGTCCGCTGACCAGCAGTTTGCGGCGGCGGTCGTATTCCGTCACCATTTCCTGCACGTAGGGTTCGCCGCTTTTCAGAGCTTCCAGTGCGGCATCCTGTGCGGTGGTCGGCGCAGACATGATGGTGTATTGGTGGATGCGCACCAGACCCTTGATGATGTCGGCAGGTCCGCAGGCGTACCCGATGCGCCAGCCGGTCATGGCATAGTCTTTGGAAAAGCCGCCGAGCAGAATGGTGCGTTCCCTCAGGCTGTCGCTCAAGGCTGGGAAGCAGACATGCTCAAAGTCATACACGAGGCGGTCGTAGATCTCATCCGAAACGACGAGCAGGTCGAACTCTTCCGCGATCTTGCCGATCTCGACCATTACATCATGCGGAGCAACTGCGCCAGTGGGGTTCGAGGGGTAACCAATAAAAATGATTTTTGTTTTCGGAGTGATCGCCTTGCGAATATCGGCGGGATCAATCGTAAAGTTATTTTCAAGCCGTGCAGGAATTTCCACCGGCACACCGCCAGCAAGGATCACTTCCGCTTGGTAGGAAACAAAACAGGGGGTGGGGATGATGACCTCATCGCCCTGTTCGAGAATTGCGGTAAAGGTGAGATACAACGCTTCCGAAACGCCGACCGTTGCAATGATCTCGGTAACGGGGTCGTATTTCACGTTGTAAAGTTTTTGCAGGTTGACTGCGATCGCTTCGCGCAGTTCGAGCCTGCCCGCGTTCGAGGTGTAATGGGTTTCACCATTCTGCAGTGACCGAATGCCCGCGTCCAAAATCGGTTTGGGCGTGGTGAAATCCGGCTCGCCGATGCCAAGCGAGATGACATCCTTCATCGTTGCAGCGATATCGAAGAACTTTCGAATGCCGCTTGGCTTCAAGCCTGCCACACGTTTTGATAATCTTTGTACTGCTCCAGCTTCCTGCATTGAGCCTCCTTGCGCTCCACCGCCATCTCCGGCGGTGAGGTTAAATGGGTTGGACGTGCCAGTCGTCTGAGATTTCCTGATACGTCAATTCAAACGCCAGACCATCCGTGGTCTTGACGCAAAATCCTTTTTCACCCGGTCCGCGCCAGCGCGAAAAAATTTCTGCGATCTCATGGCGGCGCCCCTGCCACACCAGCGAAAGCGGGCGTTCCGCATATTCTGTATCGGACCGGCACTCAACGATTTCCATCACAACCTCACAACTCGATGGAACTCGTATCCCCAACATTCAATTTCATGACATGACCATCGCCTCGCCCCTTAACTTTGGCTTGCTTGCCAACGAGAGAGCGGATCAACGCTGCATCTTTTATCTCACAGTCCGGCTCAATGATCGATTCGACGATCTGCGAATTCTCGATCTTGCAATTCGCGCCGATCGAAGCAAATGGGCCAATGGTCGAATTGGATATCTCAGCTGTTTCATGAATGACTGAAGGCTCAATAATCGTCACATTTGTCCCTTTATATTTACCAACCTTTGAGCCGATCTTCTCCAACAGGACCTTATTCGTATCCAGCGTTGCCTCAATGGTTCCTGTATCCAGCCAGGTGTTGATGCTTTCCGTCCGTACTTTTGCGCCGCCTTCGATCATGATGGAGATGGCATCGGTCATGAAGTATTCGTTCTTGAGCATCACCCCGCGCTTCATCTGCTCATCAATGGCGGCAAGTAACTTTGCGGAGTCTCCAAAGTAATAACACCCAACCACCACAAGGTTGTTATCCATACTTTGGGGTTTTTCAATGAAACGTGTTACCCAGCCATCTTCACCAACTTCCGCCACCCCAAAACGGCGCGGATCTTCCACCGGCATTACCCAGGCAACCCCGTCCGCTTTTTCTTTTTCAAGGAAGGAAAAATCCGTTTCCATGAGAGTATCAGAAAAACACATGATCATCGGACCCTTCAAATATTCCCGCGCCAGCCACAACGCGTGCGACTGTCCCTTCATCTCATGCTGCACAACGAAATGCGCCTTCATCTTCGGATAGTTATCCTTGATAAAAACAGGAACCTGCAACTCGCCAAGGTATGGGCCCACAATGAAAATATACTCGGCGTTATCCGGGTCTGGCAAAGTCTTGAACATATCCAACACATGCTCGAGCGAGGTCTTACCTGCCACACCGACGAGCGGCTTGGGCTTGCTCCATGTGTGCGGGCGCATACGTGTTCCCCAGCCAGCCATGGGAATGACGATCTTGATGGTTTCCTGAGTCATGTCGAGATACCGTCTTTCATGGATTTTTTCCCATTATACCGTTTTGAAAATTTTAGAATGTAACTTAATTCCCGCCTGCCCAGACAACTTTCTACCAATCCCCGTAACTGGCATTGAGCCTGCCTGTGCGATATTTCTCCAGTAATCTGCGGTGAAGGGGATAGGTTTCCTCAGGCAATTCATCCAATAAGAATTCACGCAGTTCTGCGATCTCGCCATCTGAAGTTCCTGCAAAATCAAAGTCCTTGCAAAGGAACACAGCCGTATGGTCGGTCTTCCATTGAAGGAAACTGGTGAAGACCCCAATGAGAGATATTTCGCCTAGGTTTGCGCCAGTCTCTTCACGGGCTTCGCGCCGTGCCGCCTGGTCGAGAGTCTCCCATTTATTCAGCCCGCCCCCAGGCAGGAACCACCCCGGCAGGTAGGTATGTTTAACCAGCCAAACTTTTCCATCCTTTACCATCATGATCCGCACGCCATTGCGAATGGGGCGGAACAAAAAACAATAAATCTTGAAGCCCAGATAAAGGAACTTGTAATACATCTATGAATGACCCAAAACCGGGTGTGGCTGATAGAACTCCTCAAGTCGCTGAACTTCCTCATCGGATAACTTGATGTCCAATGCCGCAATGGCTTGATCCAAATGCGCCTCCTTGCTGGACCCGATAATGGGGGAGGCGATATAAGCCTTCGACAACACCCAAGCCAACGCGATCTGAGATCCGCTTACTCCGCGTTCTTTGGCGACCTCCTGCACACGATCCGCCACCTTGAAATCTTCCTCGCGGAAGTAAAGCTGATTGGCGAATGGATCGTTCTGTGCGCGGGCAGTTTCCCCGCCGCCGCCGCGCTTGCGGTCACCGGCGAAGAATCCGCGCGCCATCGGGCTCCACGGAATGAGCCCCACACCTGAGTCAATGCACAAGGGAATCATCTCGCGCTCTTCTTCACGGTAAACGAGATTGTAGTGATTCTGCATCGAGACGAATCTTGTCCAGCCGTTCATCTCTGCCGTATGCTGTGCCTTCATGAACTGCCACGCAAACATGGACGATGCTCCGATGTATCTCGCCTTCCCTGAACGGACGACATCGTTCAACG
>JBAIYF010000721.1:0-2135 GCA_037916115.1 Anaerolineales bacterium | reverse complement strand
CGCCATTCGGTGTTCTATTCCATTTTGGATACGGAATGGGCGGGAGTGAAAAAGAAATTGGAAGAGATGTTGAGCAAGTACGAAGAAAAAACGGGCTGATTGATCAGCCCGTTTTTGTTGGCATTGTAAAGTAAAAAGTTGTGCCTTTTCTAAACTCGCTTTCAAACCATATCTTTCCACCATGTAGTTCGATCAGGTTCTTCGTGATGCTCAACCCTAACCCGGTTCCAGGAGCTTCGCGAACTTTGTCATCCGCCGCACGAAAGAATTTACTGAATAATTTCTCCTGATCTTCAGGCGTCATACCCAGTCCATTATCGCGAATCATGATCTGAATCAAACCATCACCCTGTAGTGAAGCTTGAATGTGGATTTGTCCGTTTTCGGGTGTGTATTTGTTCGCGTTGCTCACCAGGTTGGTCAGTATCTGGGCAAGGCGATTGCGATCACACCAGGCATGCGGCAGGTTTTCGGGGAAATCCATGGTTATGGTTTGTTTTTTCTCTTCCACCTGGGTACGGGTCAAGTTGATCACTTCATCCACCACATCCCAAACAGGGACTGCTCTGGGCTCGATCCGTAGGTTGCCAGTTTCAATGCGGGAAATATCGGTCAGATCTGAAACCAAGGTTGCCATACGGTTGACGTTGTTGCGGATAGTCTTGAGAAACTTCGTTTGATTTTCACTTAAGGGTCCAGCGGCGCCGGAGAGCATGATGTCGCTGTAGCCTTTGATGGAAGTCATTGGCAGCTTCAACTCGTGCGAGACGACGGATACAAATTCAGATTTGGATTTGTTTGCGCTTACCGCTTCGTCCCGAGCCTCAGCTAGCTCCTGTGTCCTCAGTTTGACCCTCTCCTCGAGGTTGGTATAAAGTTCATTGAGGTGCTGCACCATTGTGTTGAAATTTTCACTAAGCAGCGTAATTTCATCTTTGAAGAATAAATAGCTGATCTTGACCTGCTGGTCGAAATGTCCCTGACTGATCTCGGTGGTGGCATCTGTCAATTGCACCAATGGACGCGTCAGTGTGAGGAATGCAGCGATCCAGAACCAGAGCGCCGTGAGGGCAAAAACGCCGGTGATCGTCAGAAGCACGATCTGGATGCTTTGATTCAAGCTTAGGATCTGTTCAATGGGTTGTGCCACGATCACCGACCCCTGTTGTTCACCTGAGATCAACAAGGGGTGACCAAGTATTCGATATTCGGTTCCATCAGCATAATTGACGTTGGTTGCCGGGGTTTCACTGCTGCCCAGCCAGCCAGTGTTGATAAGTTTTTCATACTCTGTGGCTGGGTCGATGGTCGAGACAGTGATGGCGTTATCGGTCACAATGGCGACATCAATATTTAGGATACCGCTGATATTCTGGATGTACGCATCGTCCATGTAGAACGCGGTTAATACGACGCCTAAAGTTTTTCCAGTGGCGGGGTCAAAAACCGGAGCCGCGCCGAGAATCTGCGACCCCTGCGGAACGATTGCCACATTGCTGGCTGCAGTCCCTTCTCGCAGTACCTGCGTTATGAGTTCTTCACGGATGTTCACTGCACTTTCACTCACTTGCAATCTACGGGTAATGTTGGGTCCGCCATAAAAGAACGCCTGGTCACCTGCTTTGAAATCGGCTGTATAAAGGGAAAGCTCCTGTAGTCCCAGCTCATCTTTGATCGCCAGAACAGTCTCTGTGTTGGTAGTAGCTTCAAATAGACCAATGATCTCAGCTTGTTTGGCAAGCAGGGCGGCGTTATTACGTGCCAGTGATTCAGAATTCTCGATGAGTGCCCCAACCGAGTCTGCGATCTCACCGAGACGGCGGTCTGATTCTTCCACCACCTGATTGGTAATGATGCGGTTTGTAAGTGGCGAAAGGATCAGCACCAACAGGATGATGGTCAGTGCGAGGGGGAAAACCAATTTCGCCTGAATATTCAGATAACGTTCACGAAAGAGCCTTTGAATTTCCTTGACCACGTTTAATTATCCATTCCTTCTTCGCAGGGCGTACATACCTGCGGTGACCAACCCCAAAATGGCAACCGCACTGATAATGAGTACCAGTGGAGAGGTTAAGGGTATTCCAGTACCCTCTGTAGAAGAGGCCTCTTGCGGCACAATGATCATAAATTCC
>JBAIYF010000720.1:0-2586 GCA_037916115.1 Anaerolineales bacterium | reverse complement strand
ACGTTGCGATTCACAAAAGGTGCTGTAAAAAACCTCAGCATTAACTTCCAGCGTGGAAGAAATTGAATTACCGCACCATTCTTTTCATTGGAAAGGATCTTTTCCGCAAGAACTGGCACAACATCCTCAACACGGCTTGCGATGATGTTGAAGATCGGCTTTACCTTCTCCAATTCCTCCGGTGTGTTGAACTGACCAACAACCATATCTGTGATCACCATGCCAGGCTGAATACTTGCTGAGCGGACAGGTGTATGCTTCAACTCCTCCGCCAGTGACTTGTTGAGGAAAGCGATCGCCGCTTTACTGGTTCCATACACAGACAGTCCGCCGCGCACACGACCATTGGAGCCGAATCCTTCAAGGTTGTAGAGCCAGCCGCCGCCCTGCTCCATCATCCCTTTGATCGCCACCCGTGAACCGTAGAGCGTACCCATCACATTCGCGTGAATGATCTCCTGTATCTGCTCAACAGGCAGGTCCCACATGTTCATCTGCGAATGAGCCAAACCTGCGTTGTTAATCCACATATCAACACGCCCAAATTTTTCTTTGGCGAAGGCAAATAATCGTTCATGGGCAGCCAGCATGGACACATCACACAAACAGCCTGCAACATTCTCCTTATATTTCACAAACAAAGCGGATAAGGCTGCATCTAAAGCATCCTGCTTTCGCCCGCTAATGACAACCTGGCACCCACGTTTGAGAAATTCCTCCGCGAGCCCGTAGCCGATCCCTTTTGTAGAGCCTGTGATTACGATTACTTTGGTCATAAGCCTATTCCATGCTCCAACTTTCATTTCAAGAGCGTTTTCGCACCGTTCATGATCAAGACTTGTGAAATCCCCAGGATCATTGTGGCACCTCTGGCGATCACATTGTCTGCATCTTCACGTGCTCCGGCAGTAATACCGGCAGCAACACCAGACCTTTTGCAAATAGCGAAAACCTTATCGATCACCTCCTGTACTTCGGGGTGATTCGGTCCATCGGGGAAGCCCATATTGAGTGAAAGGTCACGCGGACCAACCACGACTGCGTCCACATGCGGCTGGGAAATCATAGCTTCAAAGTCGCTCAACAAGGCTGGGTCTTCAAATTGCGGAATGACCATGGTCTGATCGTTGGAAAATTCGATGTACCTGGGAACTCCGCCACTGTATGCCATATATTTGGATGCCCGTGAAATGCCCACGCCTCTTTTTCCGACGGGTGGGTATTTGACGGCGTCGATAAGCATTTTCACCTCAGATGTGTTTCGCAAGTCGGGCATCATCACACCCATCATGCCTGCATCAAGGTATTGCAACACGATCTTCGGGTCTTTCGGACCAATACGGACGAGAGGAGTCATGCCGGTCAGTTCGCAGGCGCGGATGACGTTAACTACCTGGTCGGGGTGAAGCAATCCGTGCTCAGCATCGAGCATGTAATAATCGTAGCCTGCCAAACCGAAAAGTTCAGCAAGCTGCGGATCGGTCGAGGTGGAGATCACGCCAAAGGCGGGCTGACCAGATTTGAGCTTAAGTTTGAGGCGGTTTTCCTGGATGAACATAGTGGTTGATCAGTATTCGCGGTCTTTTGTCTGTGAGGTTTGGTATTCTGTAGTCTATCATCAATGGTCAGTTTCAGCATGATAAAATCCAAAATCCTGATAGCAATGAAGTAAAACTAGAGTTAGCTGCAATAAAATCGAAAAGAATATAGTTGTGGAACTTTTGAATAATGGATTTCAAACAACAATACGGTGAATGGGCAGTTGTAGCAGGCGCTTCAGAGGGATTGGGAGCATGCTATGCGGAACAACTGGCGGAGCGCGGTTTGAATCTGGTTCTGGTGGCACGCCGCGCCGACCGGTTGGACACCCTCAAAAATCAACTGATCCAAAAACATGGTGTTCAAGTCAAAACACTGACTCTTGACCTGCTGGAAATCGCGGCAGCGGAGAAGATCATCGTAGAAACAGAAGGCTTGGACGTTGGACTGCTGATCTTCAATGCGGCATTCTCGCGGGTGGGGGCGTTTCATCAACACTCCATTGATGAGCATTTACTCGAGATAGAGATCAATGTGCGCGTCCCGTTGGTGTTGATCCATCACTTCAGCAAACCCATGCTTGAACGCAAGCGCGGCGGTGTTCTGTTAATGTCTTCATTGAGCGCATTTCAAGGCTCGGCGTATATCTCCACATATGCGGCAGGCAAGGCGTTCCAGATCCTGCTGGCAGAAGGCTTGTGGGAGGAATGGCGTTCACAGAACGTGGATGCACTTGTATGTGTGGCGGGCGCGATCCGTACACCCACCTACCTGGCAAGCAAGCCGCGCCGTGAACGCTCCATGCTGGAACCTGCCAAGGTAGCGAGCGAAGCGTTGGCAGCTCTGGGCAAACAACCGTATGTCATCCCTGGTTTTGGGAACAAGCTGGCAAGTTTTTTCATGCGCCATCTTCTGCCGCGCACGTGGACGATCCGCTTGATGGGGCGAATCCTGCGGGATATGTATGCGTAGTAAATGATATAGACTAAAACAATAAATCCCAATAAACTATTTTTTAAAAGAGTACCCGCTTTGAAGAGGTCTTCA
>JBAIYF010000719.1:0-2304 GCA_037916115.1 Anaerolineales bacterium | reverse complement strand
CCAGACATGGTGGTGTTGGTGTAAACGAAATCAGGAAGCAGCCCGAAATCCTTGCTCATGGAAAGCAAGAAAAGCGGGACTGTAAATATCAAACCAATGATGAGCAAACGGCGCTGTTCTTGAATCTCATGCTCACGCGCCTTGGCTTCGGCATCTTCCGCCGCGCCGCCCAATTCGATCGCTTCAAAACCGGCGGCAGAGACCGCGCGGCGTAATTCGGCTTGCGTAATGATCGTCGGCACATACTTGACGCGTGCCTTTTCCGTTGTAAATGTCACTTGTGCTTCAAGAACGCCATCGAGTTTGGCAAGCGCCTTCTCGAGGCGACGGGCATCGTTATCGTCAGACAAACGCTTGATGACGAGGTCCGCTTCACCGGTGGCGACCCCGTACCCGGCGCGGTTGACGCGGGCGATGAAATCGCCGAGTCCCAGTTTTGAGGCGTCGAAATCCACTGTGGCACGCTCGGAAGAGAGGTTTACCACTGCGGTCTGCACACCGTCGAGTTTCTTCAAATTACGCTCCACTGTGGCAACACAGTTGGCGCAGGTCATGCCGGTGATGGGGAGTGTGAGTTGCTTTGTTTCAGCCATGCTAAACGTCCTTACTAATTACCAGTTACCAATAAAGTGATTGGTAACTGGTAATTCTTTTGTGGTTACTACAATGTGATCAAACCTTCGGCGGGATAGTTGATCTCCGCCAGCAATGCCTTGATCTTCTCTTCGGAAGCAGGCTCGGCGAATGTAATGGTCACTTTCTTGGTGGCTTCTTCAGCCTTCACAGACTGGACGCCCTGAAGTTCGCCCACTTCGCTTTCGATGGTGTGGGTGCAATGTCCGCAAGAAATGGCTGGGACGGAATAAGTTACGGTGGTCATGTTTTTTTCTCCTTGAAATTGGTTTTTTTATTTGACAATTAATTCGCCGACCATACCGGCATCTGCATGCCCGGGCACGGAGCAAATAATTTTATAGGTGCCAGGCTCGGTGACAGTGAACCGAAGTGTGCTGGTGGAGCCAGCTGCAGTGGCTGAATGCAGATCATATTCCGCATGATCGCCAGACATATGATCCATCTCCATACCTTCGGTTGAAACATCATCCACAGGGATGATCTCCACCACAAAGTCGTGCTCGACCGCGCCATCGTTGATCAGGGTCAATTCCACAGGCTGCCCAGCCGAAACGTTGATGACGTTTGGCGTAAAGGCGAACTCTGTCATATTGACGGTGATCTGGGCGGCAGGCGCCGACCCACCCGCACAGGCAGACAAAAGCACCGCTAAAAGAATGAGAGAAACTTTCTTGTAGAACATTAAAACTACCTCCAGTAAATTGGGATTAAACTTTGGTGGACATTTCGAACACTTCAGTGATCTCTTTCAAGACACGCTCACGTTCCTTCTTGTCGTTGCCCTGAACCGCCGTGATCACACACGTGTTGAGGTGGTCTTCCAATATCTTCGTACTGACTTTGTTCAGAGCGGCCTCGATCGCCTGGATCTGCTTGATCACGTCGATACAGTAGGTGTCTTCTTCCACCATGCGGATCACACCGCGCAGGTGTCCTTCAACGGTCTTTAATCGCCTGATTGTGCTTTCATTTTCCATGGTTACCTCTAGGTTTCAGATACAGTTGGTCGGCTTCCTCTTACCCCCCCCAGGGGGGTAGGGGTGTCCAAAATATAAGCTATCCCCCTGCAACCTGTCAAGTAGATAATTGTCATATTTTTTTCCTGCCTTTTGGCAAAATAAAAACTCACCCCATAATTGGGGTGAGTTCATGATGTAACCAGTAAATCTTACTGTTTGATCTCTGTCCAAAGCTCATCATACAGGAGCAAAGCTTCGCCGATGTCAGTCACTTCATGCCCTCTGGCAAATTCTTCTGCCGGGGTGTTGGTGATCTCCGATGAAATATACAGGTCATATACTTCCGGGTGGTTTTCTTTCGCAAAGTCCAACGCGGCCCGATTGGGATTGGTGTACGGATAATCCACTAACGTCAACCAGTTGGTATCACCCTGCAAAAGATAATTGAACCAGGCATATGCAGCATCAGAATGCGGCGCAGAGGCAGGTATTGCCATACCATCAAAGAAAATGATAGACCCTTCAGATGGGAAGACATACTTAAATGCCGGGTTCTCGGTTGCTGCCAAAAAGGCTTCGCCGTTCCAAACAATACCGAGGTCCACATCGCCCGCTACAAGCGCGCTCTTTGGGCTGTCGCTGTCGAATACGCGGATGTTCGGCATCAGTTCCAATAGCTTTGCCTTGGCTTCATCCAAATGCTCGGGGT
>JBAIYF010000718.1:0-5660 GCA_037916115.1 Anaerolineales bacterium | reverse complement strand
GCGCGGACTTATCCCCTCAGACTTTGACTCCCGCTCGCAAGAAGTGGATATGACCAAACCTGTTCTGCTCTCCGAAGAATACGCGCCTTTCAAAACCGGCTACGACCTGCTTGGTGACGGCTCCATCATTGGCGTTGAACTTCCCGGTCACGCACACGGACAAATGGGAATCTTCGCGCGGGATGATGATGGCAAAGTCTTCTTCTTCGTGGCAGATGCCGCCTGGTTGAAACAATCCATCGTCGATAACCGTCCGCCGCACAAGATCGCGGATATGCTCTTCCCCGACCCAGCTGCCTACCGTGAAACCCTCGGTAAATTGCATACATACTATGTGACCCACCCTGATACGATTGTCGTTCCATCCCATTGCGATGAAACGATCCGCTTGTTAGAAACCCCGAAGGGGTGAAAAGATTATAGAATTTACAAAAGTATTTTACGAACCCCGAAGGGGTGGCACAAATTCCATGTCATCTCTTCGGGATTATTTATTATATAAATCTTCGGCTAGAATCATCTCATCCCTTTGGGATTTTATTTATGCAACCTGAACTTTTCACCCGCGAGAACATCCACTCCCTGCCCTTTCCATCCACCGACGATGGCGAGTATGCGCGTCGTTATCTCATCCCGCTGATGACCGGCGACCCGCAAACGTACATTCGTAATGTGCATAATACTGAGCTAATGGCGGTCAAAGTCGGTGAGGCGGTCATCCCCATCACCCGCACAGATTTTCACCCGCAGAATACCTACACCGTCTCGCCCTACAGCCACTATGTTTCGTATGGCGCTTATGAAGAAGTAAAGCATCTTAACAGCCTGTTGGCTGAGGTGGCAGTGAGATTGGTGATGACACCGGTCTCTTGGTATTTCCGCTATGCAGAATTGGACAAGGTCGTTTTTGTTAATAATTACCTGCTGTCGACGAATTTATACCCGCCAGTAGACAGCGAACAATTATCAGCGTTGAGTGAAGCGCTTATTCGCTGGTTTCCTGATCGTGCCATTATCTTCCGTTCGGTGGATGAGAAGAAGAATCCGCATATTGCCGAAGCGCTGCGCGGGCTTGGCTATGACCTGGTCTTGAGCCGTCAGGTCTGGTACATGGACCCTGTCGCGGCGTTGAAGACCCGTCAGTGCAAGGAAGATGCTCGCGTATTAAAGAAGACGGGCTATGAAGTTGTCAACGGTAAAGAGCTGTCAGATGAGGAACTTCATCGCGCGGTGGAACTTTATAACCTGCTGTATCTGCAAAAATATTCTTTTTACAATCCACAATTCACCTTTGAATTTCTAAAACTTGCCCGTGAGCAGGAAATCCTGCACATGTATGGACTTAAGAAGGATGGACGCCTGAATGGCATTATGGGATTCTTCGTCCGCAATGGCGCCATGACACAACCCTTGTTTGGATACGACACATCTTTACCACTGGATGAGGGGTTATATCGTTTATTAACACTGGTTACATTGCAGGAAGGTGTGAAGCGCGGGCTGCTCGTGCATGCCAGCGGGGGGGTGGGCAAGTTCAAAAAGGTGCGAGGCGGCGAGTCGGTGACGGAGTACAACGCGGTGTACACAAAGCATTTGCCGAAGCGTCGTCAACTGCCGTGGAAGCTGATTCGGAAAGTGTCAGACGTGGCGATACCGTATTTTAAGAAGATGGACTTTTAAGACAGACGATAGACGATGGAAAAGACCGTCAAGGGTCAATCGTCCATCGTCATTTTTTCAACAGGAGCAATCATGCAAGTCAACATTCCCCTCAAAATTATTGGTTTGGGACGTTATTTACCAAAACGGGTCGTGCCCAGTTCAGAATTGGAAGCCATGTGCGGTGTACCCGCCGGTTGGGTGGAGCGCCGCAATGGCGTGCGCGAGCGCCGCTGGGTGACGGATGAAACCTCGTCGTTCATGTCTGCCGAGGCGGCGCGGGAGGCGTTGGAGGAAGCGAAGTTGAAACCAAATCAACTCGACCTCATCATCAACGCCTCGGGCACGGGCGAGCAGGCAATTCCTGATACGGGCGTGCTGATCCAGCGGCAGTTGGGCTTGGGCGCTTCGGGCATTCCGGCGATGACAGTGCATACGACCTGCCTCAGTTTCGTGGCGGGCATGGATGTGGCTTCGAATTTCATCCAAAGCGGACGCTACAAGAACATTCTTATTTGCAGTGCCGATGTGGCTTCGTGCGGCATCAATCCGAAAGAACCCGAGTCGGCTTCATTGGTGGGCGATGCGGCGGCGGCGGTGGTGGTCACTCGCGCCAATGAAGGCGACGCCTCGAAAATTCATCATTCACATTTCAAGTCGTTTGGCGATGGCGCGTACCTGACGACCATTATGGGCGGCGGCTCACGCTTTCATCCGCGCTTTGCAGGGCACAACCCTGAAGATGACCTGTTCCACATGGATGGTCCTGCGGTGCTGCGCATGGTGCGCGGTATTGCGCATGATTTTCTCGATGAGTTATACCCCGGACTTTCAAAAGGCATGCTGGATGTTGACGTGATCGTTCCGCATCAGGCAAGCAAGGTTGGTTTGATGATGTTGGAACGCTTTGGCTGGAAAGAGGATAAAATCATCCGAACCATTGAAACCCTTGGGAACTGTGTGGCGGCTTCGATCCCCGTTACGTTGTATCAGGGTGTGCGCGATGGACGCATTCAGCGCGGCAACAAGGTGCTGCTGGTTGGCACGGGTGCGGGTCTGTCTATTGGCGGCATGGTGTTAACGTTTTAAATCCAATGCTCGTATGGGGGCTTAGCCCCCACATAAGCGATATGTTTATGGCAAATATTCTCCTCACCGGCGGGCGCGCGCCCGTCACGCTTGACCTGGCTCGCGCGTTCCATCGTGCAGGGCACACCGTCTTTATGGCGGAGTCTTTGCGCGGGCATGTGAGTCAGCCTTCGGCGGCGGTGAAGGCAAATTTTGTGGTGCCCGCTCCGCGTCAGGAGGGTGAGGCGTTTATCGCCGCGTTGAAAAGCATCATCGAAGCGAATCAGATCGACCTGTTGGTCCCCACTTGTGAGGAAGTCTTTCACATCGCAATGCATTTGAGCGAACTGCCGTGCCGTGTGTTCACCGAACCCATTGCCAAACTCGATGCGTATCATAACAAGTGGAATTTCGTGATCAAGGCGGGTGAATGTGATCTGCGTGTGCCTGAGTCGATATTGATCACACGCGCGGATGAACTGCTGTTTGCGTACTCACAATGGCGCGGAGTGGTGTTGAAGCCTGTCTATTCGCGCTTCGCCTCGCGGACCTTGATCCTGCCTGCGCTACGAGATGCTTTATCCACGCTGACGTTTGGTGAGCCGTGGATCGCGCAGGAGTTCATTCCCGGGCGGCAATTTTGCAGCTACTCGGTTTGTCAGAATGGGCGTATTACCGCGCATGCTGTGTATCCAACGACCTTCACGGCTGGGCAGGGTGCGACGATCGCTTTTCAGCCGGTGGAACATGCTGAAATTTATGCGTGGGTGCAAACCTTTGTGGACCGTAATAAGGTGACGGGACAGATGGCGTTTGATTTTGTTCAGTCGCCCGATGGGCGCTTGTATGCTTTGGAATGCAACCCGCGTGCCACCAGCGGCGCGCATTTGTTGACGCCGCATCCGCAGTTCGTGGATTCTTTTTTTGTGGGTGATATGCCCTGTGTGACCCCGTATACGCATACGGCGCGCATGCTGGCGACGGCAATGCTTGTTTATGGTTTTCCCGCTGCACTGCGGACAGGGAATGCAGGGGAGTGGTTTCAAACCTTTTTTCGCAGTGACGATGTGATTCTGGATTTTCGAGACCCGCTTCCATTTTTGCTGCAATGGCGCAGTATCTTTGAGTATGTGCGTTTAGGGCGGCGGCAGGGCATTTCTGCCCTGCAGGCTTCGACCTTCGACATTGAGTGGAACGGCGACGGGGCTTGAACTTGCACACGGTAAAATACCGTGCATGGAATCGATCGAACTTCTTCATGAGGATGTGCAATGGGCGCTTGAAACCGCCCGGTCTTCGTTGGCACGCTGGGAGAATCAGCAAGGCTACTATAACAACCGCTTGAATTCACACTTCAAGGGCAAATTGGGGGAACTGGCAGTTGAAAAATTTCTGGCAGGTAACAATCTAAAGTATGACCCGCATTTTCGATTTGCGGACAGGGAAAACCTGGCGGATCTTGTTTTGAAAATTAAGGGCTATCAAAAGATCGTTCGCATTGAGGTCAAGACCTGGAGCGCAATTTACTGGAAAGAACTTGGCAGATGCATTGCCGTTGACCAATTCTTGGACTTGAAAAAGAAATCAGACGTCATCGTTTGGTGCCAGACGGACATTCTTGAGACCCCGAACGAACCTGCGCCCACACGTATCACACTGTGCGGCTGGTCAACCATAAATGATGTTCAAAATGCTCCTGTAAAATTAACCGGATCGGACAAGATGAGAAAAGTAAAAAATTATCAACTACCCGAAACGGACGTGCGCGATATGCCTGCTTTTCTGGCAAGCTTTTCATGATAAAAACACTGGGACGTTCTCTCGTTAGTTCACAACCAATTTCTTTACTAGAAATCATTAACTTCTAGTAAAGAAACCTGCAATTTCTAGTAAGGAAATGCTCCAATTCTAGTAAAGAAATCTTGTATTTCTTTACTAGAATCTCTGAATTTATAGGCTGGAAATTGATCTCCCGCAGCGTGGATAAAACGCCGACCGATTTACCCACCCCTTCTCCCATCCCGCTGTCTTTCCACCTCAAATCAAAAACACTGGGACATATCCCCGTGTTCTCTCGTTATTTTGCATTGGCAGGGTTCTCGTCATCCTCACCCCACAAGGATGGATTTGCCTCTATGTAATCCGTTTTGTTTTGCAGATCTTTCTCGTTGCGGATGATGTGTTCGTAGTAGTTGCGCTGCCAGATGGGTGTTCCTTTGAATTCAGGAAATTTCCATATACGTTTTGTGACACGAGATTTAAATTGCGCAATAATCGCCCCAAGGGAGGCGGATTTTGGTCCGCGGGGTAGGGGCGACCCGTCCATGCCATCAGGTGTAATGGTTTGCAAATGTTCTGCTCCTGACAAGGACATCGTCTGACCCAGACGGGTACCCAAAGGGTATGATATCGCCCCTACGTTTTCATGAATAAATAAAATCCCATGAAAATGATTAGGCATGACCACATGAACCCCCAATTCAACATAAGGCAATCGCCTGGGTAATTCCAACCATTCCCATTCAACGATTTTCCCGACCTTGTTTAACCGCATTTCTTTATTCACAACTTCCCCAAACTTCCCCAAACAAAAATTCTCTGCGCCACGTCACAATGGTGATGTAATACGCGCCTTCTTGCGAATAATCATAATTTTTCAACCGAATGGAGCGACGATGATGCCTGTCCTGAGCATTGTCGAAGGGCTTCTGCGGATCGAATTTGTTCATGACGAAATTATATATGGTGTGCCTGCGTAGGGGCGACCCGCCCATCGCCATCCATCATCCCCTCTTGCCTGGACGGTTTCTCCGCCAATTTTCTCGTCTTGCCCTGACGGGTCGCCCCTACACGTATGTGAGAAAAAAGAAATTCGGGTTGTTGTCCTTCCCATAAATAAAACACTGGGACATCCATCCCAGTGTTTTCTAATC
>JBAIYF010000717.1:0-1669 GCA_037916115.1 Anaerolineales bacterium | reverse complement strand
CATTGACTGGCTTGAAGACTTTCTCAAACGCTGGGGCGGCACGCTCGTCTTCGTCACGCATGACCGCGTCTTTTTGCAGAAACTCGCCACCCGAATTATCGAACTCGACCGTGGCAGTGTTTACGATTGGGCGTGTGATTACCCGACCTTCCTCGAACGCAAAGAAGCCATGCTCGAAGCCGAGCAAACACAGAATGCACTCTTCGATAAAAAACTGGCGCAAGAAGAAGCCTGGATTCGCAAAGGTATTGAAGCCCGCCGCACCCGCAATGAGGGACGTGTGCTTGCGCTGAAGCGATTACGCCAACAACGTTCTGAACGGCGCGAACTGCTTGGTAAAGTGAAAATGCAGATCGGCACCGAGAAGCGTTCGGGCAGATTGGTAATCGAAACCGAGAACATCAGTTATGCCTACGGCGAGAAAACCATCATCCGCAACTTCACCACCACCATTCAACGCGGAGATAAGATCGGCATTGTCGGTGCGAATGGTTCGGGCAAGACCACGCTGCTGAAACTGCTCATGGCTCAACTCCAACCACAGACGGGTGAAGTCCGTCATGGCACAAATCTCGACATCGTCTACTTCGATCAGCTCCGCACCCAACTCGACGAATCCAAATCCGTGCTCGATAACGTCGGGCAGGGACGCGACACCGTCACCATCAATGGGCGCACGCGCAACCTGATGGGCTATCTCGAAGATTTTCTCTTCACGCGCGACCGTGTCCGCGCACCGATCACGGCGCTGTCGGGCGGCGAGCGCAACCGCCTTCTGCTGGCGCGTCTCTTCGCCATGCCCGCCAACCTGCTCATCCTCGACGAGCCCACCAACGACCTCGACATCGAAACGCTCGAAATCCTCGAAGACCTTCTGCTCGATTATGAAGGCACGCTGCTGCTCGTCAGTCACGACCGCGCCTTTCTCAACAATATCGTCACCAGCACCTTGATTTTGGATGGCTCTGGCGACGTGAAAGAATTCATCGGCGGATACGAAGATTGGAAAAAGCAATTGGTGGATGAAGTGCCCGCTTCAAAACCGACGCCGAAGCCTGTTCAGTCAACCCAAACAGAATCCAAGGCTGAGAGCAAGCCTGCTGTCCGCAAGTTAAGCTACAACGAGAAACGCGAGCTCGAAGAACTGCCCAAACGGATAGAAAAGCTCGAAGAAGAGCAGAAGCAGCTCACCCTTAAGATGGAAGCGCCCTCCTTTTATCAACAGGAAGGCGCGATCATCACTCAAGCCGTCGAGCGCTTGGAGCAAATCCACAAAGAACTCGCACAGGTGTATGAGCGTTGGGGTGAATTGGACGGTTAGTAATTATCGGATCTTCAGCACGATCTTCCCGAACTGATTTCCACGCTCGTAATGTTCATACGCTTCGCGCGCCTGCTCAAGCGGATAGACCGAATCGACGATGGGCGTCAGCTTTCTGCTAAATACGCTTTCCATCATGTCTCGGAAATCTTGCAGGCTTCCCATGGTTGTGCCAATATGGGTTTGTTCATTCCAAAACAGCAGCGAGAGATTAGTGGTGGCTTCACGCCCGGTGGTGCGCCCGTAGGTGACGATGCGCCCGCCTTTGCGGAGCACCTTCTGGCTGTCGCCCCATGTGAGCGCGCCGACGTTTTCTACAACCACATCCACGCCGCGACCGTTGGTGTA
>JBAIYF010000716.1:0-2950 GCA_037916115.1 Anaerolineales bacterium | reverse complement strand
TCATTTTGCGATAAATTGTGAATTTATGGCGTTTCATTGTGAATATGGTCTTGCTTCCAGTCACAATAAAAACGTTTCAACAAAAATGGCTGGAATCAAGGGAACCGTCAAATAGGGGAAGATCAAGCTATGGGGTAGGTGAAACAATCGACGGCGCAGGACTGTGTCTGCCTTCAAATCCGTTATAATGCCCCTTCTATGGAAGAGAGATTACAAAAATTACTTGCTCAAGCAGGCTACGGTTCGCGCCGCGCCTGCGAAAACTATATTATTGAGGGGCGTGTGACTGTTAATGGAAAGGTTGCAGTCCTTGGACAAAAAGCGGATTTATCAGTCGATAAAGTAAGTATTGACGGAAAATCACTGCCAAAACCCGATTCAATTAAATTTACTTACATTGCTCTTTACAAGCCCCGAAATGTTCTTTCGGCGAATGAAGGGCAGGATGATCGCGAAACAGTCCGAAATTTGATTCCCTTACCAGGTCATTTATACCCAGTTGGGCGGTTGGATTATGACTCCGAAGGACTGATTTTGATGACCAATGATGGGGAGTTAACTAATAAATTAACCCACCCGAAATTTGGACATCAAAAGGAATATAGAGTCCTAATTGCACGTCGCCCTGATGAGGAACAATTGGCTACATGGAGAAGGGGGGTGGTTTTGGAGGATGGCGATAAAACTGCTCCTGCTGAAGTGACCTTACTTTCAAATTCTGGTAAGGGTGCCTGGCTTCGTATAACCATGCATGAAGGTAAAAAACGTCAGATTCGTGAAGTGGGAAAATTACTTGGTTTGCCGGTTGTAAAAATCATTAGGGTCAGAATTGGGACGTTGAAACTAGGGAACTTGAAGCCACGTGAATGGCGTCACTTAACCAGCGATGAGGTTATGGAATTGAAAGGGGAGAAGCCTGCAGCTATTCCTGTTCACATTGGAAAACCTAAATCACCTCATGTTCGCAGCCCGAAAACGAGGTCTGCATCTTCAAAATCTGTGAGAAGAATTGAAAAGAAGAAATGATATCAACCAAAATTTGGTTGCAAAGTGCGAGTGAGGAATGACCATTGTGTTATGTGAATTCCTGTATTTCTCGTTCAGTCCATCTGTTTTAAGTAAGCCTGATAATGAACAGATTGAAACATGGCGCAGGGGTGTGGTGATTCCTGATGGGGACCGTACCCCGATCCACGCCGTCTCGACGCAGTTAGTGTAAATTATAGATTTTTTTTACCAGACCACAGAAGGGCTGAATTGAAAAATTCATCACTTCTGTGGTTAATGTAAATTAAATCCCCATTGAATGTATAAGGAAATGATACGAAACCCGAGATCGTTCATTATCTTTACGCTATTCACTTAAGGAAATCACCATGCAAAAGTTGAAAATTTCTGCCGCCCTCTTTTTGGCATTTGTTTTCGCTCTCACATCCTGTCGAGCCATGCCAAGGTTGAACGAAACACGCCCGAATGTTTTGATCATCATCACTGATGACCAGCGGTACGATACGATGGAATATATGCCCAACACGCAGCAGCTGATCTTTGATCAAGGTGTGACATTCTCGAAGGGCTATATCACCACACCATTCTGCTGTCCAAGCCGCGCCAGCATTCTGACGGGGATGTATGCTCATAATCACTGGGTTCACGTCAACGAAGACCCGCTTGAATTCACCACGGTTGCAGAGGATATTCACCAAAACGGGTATTACACCGGGTTGGTTGGCAAATACCTCAACTCATGGAAGGGTGATGCCCGCCCTGAATATGATTATTGGGTTTCATTCTGGGGTGGTACGATGAAAAATTATTACGACCCCGATTTGAACGTGAATGGGGTTTGGTCGAAGCACGAGGGCTATGCCACATATATTTTTAGGGATTATGTCCTGCAATTTTTAGATGAGGCAAGCCGGCAATCACGTCCATTTTTCTTGATCTATGCTCCCAATGCGCCGCACGCGCCGTTTACACCCGCCAAAGAAGATACAGCCCTGTATCAGGATTTGGAGCCATACCGCCCGCCGAGCTTCAATGAAGCGGATACTTCGGACAAACCGATTTCCATATCGGGGAGTCCTTTGATGACGGCGGAGGATATTGAGAAAGTGGATAACACGCGCAGGCGCCAGATCCTGACATTGGTGGCGCTTGACCGGACCATGCCGGATATCATCGCCAAATTGGAGGAGATCGGCGAGTTGGATAACACCGTGATCTTCTTTATCTCGGATAATGGCAAGCATTGGGGAGAGCACCGTCTGGATTCGAAAAGCACTGCTTATGAAGAGTCGGTCAGGGTCCCGTTTGCGATGCGTTATCCTGCACTTGTTCCAGTTCCATATGTGGAAGACCGTCTGGTTGCGAATATAGACATTACTGCAACCGTGTACGAACTTTCTGAAACCCCTTTGCCCAAGGTGATGGATGGGCGTTCGCTCGTTCCGCTTTTTCAGGGGACGACGGAGTGGCGTGATCATCTGTTGCTTGAGGCGTGGCCTGAACGCGGCGCGTGGTCTGCCATCCACACTGGAGATGCGATCTACATCGAAACAGAGAATGATCTCTCGGAATTCTATGACATGACTGTGGATCCTTATCAAATGGAAAATGCCGTCGACGACCCACAGTACCAGGAATTGATCGCCAAACTGAAGGCGTATTTGGAAAAGGAACGGCAGCCGGTGACAACCCGCCCATAGGAATGTGAGGTTGTCCCTTGACTCTCACATCTCCAGACCTTAGAATTCAGTTCATAATTGAACGGTTGGCAGGGAAGAGATCCCCGCAAGAGGACGCCGAAGGTGCAAATCTGGGTTTGGCGAAACCAGATGAATCTCTCAGGCAAAAGGACCCCGCAGCCGCATCCACTCTGGAAAGTCTCAGTGCATGAGACACCGACGGTGTAAATCCCGCAAGGGATAATCTCTCAGGTTCCATAACA
>JBAIYF010000715.1:0-2938 GCA_037916115.1 Anaerolineales bacterium | reverse complement strand
AAGTCCATTACGCTGGGAGTGGATTCAATTTGCATGGACATGGAAGACGGCACCGCCGTCAACAAAAAAGCCGAGGCGCGCACCACCATCGCCAAGGCGTTGCAGGAATTGGACTTCGGCACGAGCGAAAAACTGGCGCGCATCAACTCGGTCGGTTCGGGCTGGGAGCAGGAGGATATTGAAGCGGTTCTCCCCCATCACCCGGATGGGATCGTGATTCCCAAGGTCGAGTCATTTGAGCAGGTGGAATGGGCAAGCCGCATCATCGAAGATGCCGAGTTGAAGAACGGCTGGAAGGTCAACTCGATTCGGATTTTGATCGGCGTGGAAACCGCGAAAGGGATTTTGAATCTGAAAGAGATCGCGGCGCATCCGCGCTTGGATGCGGTCATCTTTGGTGGCGAGGATTTCGCGGCTTCGATTGGCGCAACGCGAACAAAAGATGCGGTTGAGTTGTTATATGCGCGGCAGGCGGTCATTGTCGCTTGTGCGGCGTATGACTTGCAACCACTTGATATCGTCACCATCGATTACAAAGATTTGGAAGCGCTCAAAGCCGAAGCAGAGTTTGGAGCAAGACTCGGCTTCAGCGGGAAGCAGATCATTCACCCGAATCAGGTTCAGGTCGTGCAGGAGGCGTTCACTCCATCCGCTGAGGCGATTGCGTATGCAAGAAGAATCGTCGAGACGTTTGAAGCCAGTCAAAAAGAAGGCAAGGGCGCGTACTCGCTCGACGGGAAGATGATCGACATGCCGTTGTTGCGAAACGCCGAAAAAGTTTTATCACAGGCAAAAGCGGCAGGAAAATAAAAAAAGGTGGACGGAACCCGTCCACCTTTTTGTTTTTACTTGCCATACCTCTTGCGGATCTCTGGCAGAAAATATTCCTCAAAGAAGCGGTCTACATCGTAATCGGGTTTCCAGTTCCAATCCGTTCGGGCGCGGGTATCGTCCACATCCTCGGGCCACGAGTCGACAATGCCCTGGCGGCGCGGATTTGGTTCGAAGGTGATATTTGCATTCGGGAACGCCTTCAACGCCCGCTGACGGAACTCTTCTGCAGTAATGGCAAATGCGGCAAGGTTATAGACATTCGTCGTCAGACTCTCGCGCGGCGCGTCCATGATCATGATCAACGACTTGATCGCATCGGGCATTGCCATGAAAGAGATCTTCGAATCGGGGCGCACAAAGCAGGCATAGTCCTTGCCTTGAGCCGCCGCATGTAACATTTCAGGTCCGTAATCGCTTGTCCCGCCGCTGGGCAGGGTAAAAGCGCTGATCAACCCCGGGAAGCGCACCGCGCGAAAGTCCAGCATGACCGGTGGGTTGTCATCCAAATGTTTTTGCCCATGATACTTGCTGTAATACATCCCCAATTTTTCACAATATAATTTGTTACAGCCATACATCGTGTGCGGATAATCCCAGTCCTCCTCTTTCACTGCGCCTGCGCTGCGCTTTGCCTCAAGCGTTGGCATGCCATACGCCGCGATCGAACTTGGGAAAAGGAACTTCACCGACTTGCCATACTTCTCCGAGCGGTACGCCGCCAGCATCAACAGCTGCATCGTCCCTTCCACATTAATGCGGTGCGCCTCTTCCGTGGCGATCTCTGCCTTCGATGAAAGTGAAGCCGCAAGGTGGAAGATCACATCAAAATCATAGTCATAAAAAACTTTTACTTTATAAACAAGGTCACCTTGCACATGCTCCGTCACCAGACCCTTGATCGAATCCGGCAGCGGCGCAATGTCCGAAGTCACGATCCGATATCCGCCCTTGCTTGCCAGTTCCTGCACGAGCGCCTGCCCGATCTCACCGCACGCACCCGTTATCAGCACCTGCTTCACGGTCATCTTCATCTCCTGATATGCTAGAATGATATGCGTTAATTTTACGACACAATAACATGAAGTGTTGTCACAAAACCCCAATGACTTTCAAACCTCTTCTTCCGTCATTGCGAGCCGCGCTCTTGCTCCTTGCGGCAAAGCAATCCCATAATAAGCGAACAAGATTGCTTCATCAGACATTCATCCTCCTCACCCTGCTGCTCGCATCTTGTACAACGCTGGACGAGATGTTCACCCCATACACACCCATGCCCGCAACGGAAACCCCGGCTCCCACTGCGACCATTGTCTGGTTCCCGCCATCAGCCACACCTACGCTTCAGGTTTTGACCACCAAAGCCCCCACCCCCGAGATGCGCCCCGGCATCGGCGCAGACCTCTTCACCGACGACTTCTCTGACCCATTCACATGGGAGCTCGCCGCATCGAACCAGGGCAGCGCCAGCATGGAAGACAACCGCCTGACCCTTGCCGCGCAATCCCAGGTTTATATGACCAGCCTGCGGCTTGGCACCTTCATTGAAGATTACTACGCCGAGATCACCGCCCAAGCCAACCTCTGCCGTGGAGAGGATAGTTACGGTGTGCTCATCCGCGCGGATGGCGGCTCCTACTACCGCTTCGCCCTCGCCTGCGATGGCACCGTCCGCGCCGAACGGGTGCAAAACAGCGTACGGTTGACCTTGCAAGCAGCCACCCCCAGCGGAGATGTCCCGCCGGGAGCTCCGGGCAATGTCCGTATTGGTGTTTGGGTGGTCGGGAATGAAATGCGTCTCTTCCTAAACGGACGGTTTCAATTTAGTATCAGTGACCCATCCTTCCCCATCGGCACCATCGGCGTCTTCGTCCGCTCGGCGGGTGAAACTGCCACCGTCGTCTCCTTCTCTGACCTTGTGGTGCGGGAGGTGCTTTACAGTCCGCCAACAACAACTCCGTAATCACTTAAGGAGGGTTTTTCAACCTTGCCCAGTACAGGTTTTTGATTTACGATTAAAGTGGATAGTGGGGAATCAACCAAAACCAAAACCCCACAAATTAAAAAGGCATGGTCACTTCAGCCGATTTTATTCGTCTGCCGTACA
>JBAIYF010000714.1:0-2882 GCA_037916115.1 Anaerolineales bacterium | reverse complement strand
TTTTGCGTTCGATTTTTTGGGTATTCCGCTTATCCACCTCATGCTTATCGGCATCGAGATGGCGTTCATATGCACCCCAGTCATCTGTGTAGTAACGGCGGATAGCAAATGGCTCAAGCAGCGCTGTCCGGCGTCAACTATCCTGGCCGGATTGACGACAATTATCCTGGCCGGTTTTAGTTAAAAAAATGGATTACTTTTTTAGGCTCTGTTTTTTCCGATAACTTTCTCCTTCTATTTCGATAATGGTGGCATGATGAATAATGCGATCAATAGCCGCCACGGTCATCATGGTGTCTGGGAATATCTGATCCCACTGGCTGAAAGGTTGATTAGAGGTGATGATTAAGCTACCACTTTCATAACGATGGGCAATGAATTCAAATAGCACCTGGGTTTCTGCATCGTTTTTTTTAACATAGCCAATATCATCAATCACCAAGACCTGATATTTATCCAATCGCGTCATGGCGGTCATTAAATCCAGATCCCGCTTGGCTTGCTGTAAGCTTTGAACCAGTGCCACGGCTGAGAACCATTTGACGCGTACGTTCTGCTCAATTAATTGATAAGCAATGGCGGCGGCCATATGCGATTTACCGACCCCAGAAGGCCCAATGAGCAAAACATTTTCGGCACGGTGCGCCCAATCCGTTTGGTCTTTCAAGGCAATCACCTGCTGCTGCACAGAGGCGCTAAGCTCAGTCAGATTCAGGTTGGCAAAGCTTTTCCCGACAGGCAAGCCCGCTTCTCGGGTCCAACGTTGCACGCGCTTTTGATAACGATCCGCCACTTCCTGTTCACAAAGTCCCGATAAATACCGGATATGGCCATAGCCTTTTGCAAGCGCCTGTTCTTGATGGCGTTGATAATGTCGGATAAAGGCAGGCAGCTTGAGTTCTTTCAGTAACAAGTCGATAGTTTCAGGCATGACCCGCCTCCGTGTGATACCAATGACCCTGTAACAGATGATCATAGCTCTGTAAGTCCTGTTGCCGTGCCGGCATAGTAGGTACTGGTTTATGGCCTAAGTAGCGTTCTTGTAAGGTTTTAAGATTCGGTAGCAGTTTGTTGTTATCGATGCTCGCTAATAACTCATTACCTAAACGTTCTTCACAGTCATGATCCATGGCGATACGAAGTACCCCCACGATCCACTTACATGCCTCTCTGGACTCAAACTGTTGATCACAGTGCAGCCATAACTTTCGATAGGTCTCCGTCGGTAATAACTCATCCCGAAACTGTAAAAACCGGAACGCCTGGGGTTTAGCAGACAGGCTATGAATAATATGGCGGTAATCAATGCATCGGCCCCGTTCTTGACCCGCTTTAGGATAAACACGCGCGAGTAGGCTGGTTAAGGTTTGGCCAACAAAAAGCGCCAAGCGATCATGGTATACATGGACACGAACGTTTTCACCAATCAGCCTTGATGGTACGGTATAAAGTACCCTTTTGACTTCCAAGGTACTGCTACGCGTCACTTTCAGACTGAGTTCGCTATAGTCCATGAAGCGTTCGCCGGGAAGCGTTTGCAATGCCAACTGCTCGTCTTTAAAACGACTCTGGCAGCGTTTGTTCAAGCGATCGGTGACGGTATCCAGAAACGCCTGGTAGTCTTTGATGGTGGCAAAGTCACAACTGCCTCTCAGTTTCAGAGCTTGATCCAGGCGGCGCTTGAAGGAACCATGCGCACACTCAATCGCTCCGTTTTCATGGCTTACCCCTCGATTATTACGCGTTGCCTGCAGGTTGTAATGAGTACAGAGTGCTTCATAAGACTGTGTCAGTTTCTGTTCTTCGACACTGTTATTAAAAGCTGCAGTTAAACTGTCGGTACGATGTTCGATGGGACTGCCGCCCGCACGGAACAAGGCAGACTGTAAGCCATCGGCTAATGCTGAATAACTTTCACCGCCTAAGGTGATCTGTACATACCGCCAACCACTATACGCAAAACGGAACTGATACAAAAGATGGGTAAACGCTTCGCCCTGGATAGTAATTTCCGTATTCGGATGGCTGAAGTCAGATAGGCCCTGCTGTCCAGGGGGTACAGACTGGCGGAAGATAACGGCCTTATCCGGCCCTTGCGTGGCTTTCCAATGTTTGACGCGACGCTGAAGGGTACGCAGTACCTTGTAGGGAAATTTGCCGGCATGTTCATCCTCCAGATATTCCCAAAGAGTTAAGCCGGTTAGCTGCGATTCTTTCTCTAACAGTGGTACCAATTCCTTTTCCCAAATGCCCTCTAAAGGATCTTCGCGAGTGCGCCAATAGCGTTCTCCGGGGATAGAATGTCGCGCACCTTTTTCTATTCTGCGGCCAGATCGTTCAGAAATAGCGGCACAAGCCGCAGCTGTTTGTTGACTTTTTCCTTGTTGACGTTTGCTCATATATAAACTCTCTTGATGTTGAGTAATACGTTTTCCAGGCAAGGGTTGACTCCAAATAGATTGAAATCCACCGTTGTCCTACATATCGGTCAACCGGTCAAGATAGTTGTCGCGGAACCGGACAGGGTAATTGTCGCCGAACACCTGATTTTTGTTTGTAATCAGGCTAGTCCAGTTGAACGTTGATTTGCCCACCGTCCAGCCAAATCCAGGCGCCGAATCGAATTGATCTCTGAATTGAGAGGCATAAACAAACAGTTTTTTGGGCACACATCCCACATTGACACAGGTGCCGCCTATATCACGCTGTTCAGCTATGGCTACCCTTATGCCATGACCCGATGCCATACGTGCTGCACGCACACCTCCTGATCCAGCACCAATTACAAACAGGTCATAGTCATATTCAGTCACTGGAGCTTCCCATTTGAAAAAGGTTGGAATTAAGGGCCATCCAGATTATTTTTTGTTCTGTTTTAAATA
>JBAIYF010000713.1:0-2908 GCA_037916115.1 Anaerolineales bacterium | reverse complement strand
TTGGGGCAGTTGTCCAAGGATTGGGGGTTGCATCGATCTGGTCGATGAGATTTTGGAGGTCAAGCGCGCCGGCGTCCATGTAATACCAGAGAGATGCGGAGGGTTCGGCATTATTACTGCGGGCTTCATTGACCTGCCGCAAGGCTTCGTCGATCAGCAGGTCATATTGCGCCTGTGAGTTTTCAAAATCGCCCATGGATAGATACGTGATCGCATTATTCATCCGTACACCAAGCACATCGGGGCGTATGCTCAAGACCCGTGCGTTCGCTTCAAGGGCAAGGTCGTATTGACCGGTCAGATAATACAGCCAGCCAAGGTTCCAGTTGAGGCTGACATCATCCAGCCCTTCACTGCGTGCCCTTTCGATCTCGGAAATGGCGGTCTGCATGTCTCCAAGCGAGTAATAGGAGAGTCCGCGTTCGTAGTAGGCTTTGGCGTAATAGGGATTTTCTTCAATCGCAAGGGTGAATTTTTCGATCGCTTCTTCATTCCTGCCTTGATACACCAACCCTGTCCCCTCTGAAAAAGCCTGGATCGCCTCGTGATCCACCTCAGGGCGGATCAACAGTTCCAGTAATGACCAGCCCAGCCACAACATACAGAATGCCACGATCCCCGACCCAACGATAACAAAGAGCCAGCGTACCTTCCCCTTAAGCGCCATCGAAAGACCATAAAGCGAAAGTGAAACGGTTAGCAGGGTCAATTGAACGATCAGACTGTCTGCAACATTATCGGTAAAGTTTCCCAGCTCCGATTCCGCAAGATACGTTTCAGATAAGCGAGTGGATTCGACCAGGTACAGGTCAGACTCGTATTTATAGGAGTCTGGATAGGTATATGCCCTGTCAAAGTATTCCGGTGCGAAAATACCGCTAAGCGGTTCGATCTTTTCCTGCAATTGGCGGTAGCGTTCCTCTGCTGCGGCGTCACCATTCTCCTGGGCGGCTACAATCTGCCAGTCCAGTTCTTTCCAGGTTTGGAAAGCTCCCTGCCAGTCGTAACTGAACTGGATAACTCCAGTCACCTCGCTCTTGGTGGCGTCAATGGCATACTGCTGGGCGCGGCGGCGTGCCTGGTCTGAAATATTGGAGGCGTAGTTCTGATAATAGGCAGTGATCGCAACCCAAATCGCCACAGAGGCGATCAGGATCGTTACCATGTTCTCAAAGCGTTGTTCCTTTTGCCCTTCAGTTTTCATATGGCAAACCTCCCAATAAGAATACCCGCCAGCCCCATCAACCCTGTCAACACGCCGAGGGCAGCCCACAGATACTTGATTTGCTTCTCAGCTGCCTGCGCCAGAGTGAAGAACCAGAAAGACACAGCAAGCACGATCATGGTCGCAGTAAGGAACGAAGACTGACTCCGATACCGGTCTGACTCTTCGAAATACGGCGTAAAGTCCAGATCGGCAGTTTGTGCGTCATCTGCGTAGGCTTCCTGTAGTTCACGCTCCAAATCGTACTGCCCATCAGGGTTGATATAACGCGGACTGAAGAAGACGGAACTTATCCCGCTTGCAATTCCCCAAACTTCACGTTGGATCGCGCCGTTTCGTATGCCTGTTTCAGTATCGGCGGTCGGGTCGTACAATAAATAACCCAATTCGTTGTAGCGCAAATAAGTTGTGAAAGCCCGGTAATGCTGATAAGCATTTGAATAGTTGACGATCTCCGCTTTTTGGGCGCGGATGGACGCATCCAGCCCGGCAAAATCGGCATCGCCAGCGCTTGAGACCGCCACCGAGGCAAGGCATGCCGCTGTAGCTCCAAGAACGGTCACAACAGCAATGCATACCGCGATCATTGACTTGAAATTCTCCTGATTCATACTCTCTCCTTTTGCTAAATAAACCGTTAAGCGGCACCTTTTAAGTAAATACCGGTCGGGTCGAGCTCTTCCCTCAGGATTCTCAACTCTTTCTTGGTGACTTGTTCCGTGGTCTTGATGGACTCCGCCACTTTGAGATCCCAGCCAGTGTTGGCTTTCGCCTCTTCCACCGTTCTGCCTGTGTGCAGCGCCGTGAGCATCATCTCCCCTGAATCATCCGGTTCAAGGATCCCAATATCGGTGACAACCGCCAGCATACCGCCCCCGCGCAATCCGCGTGACTGGCGTGCACCCTTGCCATCGATAAAGCCTGCCGAAGTCATAAACTCGACCTTTTCAGGAAAGCGGCGCTTCTGGTGGGGGGTCATGATGTAACAGCGGTTTGCCCACGCGGCGATCTCTTGCGAGCCGCCCGAACCGGGCAGGCGCACTTTGGGATGATCATACCCGCCGATCACTGTTGCATTGATGTTGCCGTATTTGTCGATCTGCGCACCACCCATAAAGCCCACATCCACATTGCCGCGCTGGAGGTAGTTGGCAAAAATATCGTACATGCTCACCACCGAAAGCGCCCCGCTGACCAGGGTCGGGTCGCCGATGGAGAGGGGCAGGCGTTCAGGTTCGGCGCCAATCACCCCGGCTTCATAGATCATCACCAAATTTGGGGCATGGGTACGCTTGGCAAGGTTGCAGGCAAGATTGGGCTGGCCTACACCGACAAAGACCACATCACCATCGCGCAATAAACGCGAGGCATTAATGATCATCAGTTCGGCAGCGGAATATTTGAGTTCGGGCATAGGATTCTCCTGGATTGGACAATAGACGACAAACCATGGACGATGGAAGTGATTGTCTGTGGTCTACGGTCAATGATCTGTATTCAAAAAGTTCTTAATGATTTCCGCCACTTCCTGCGGATGTTCAAGCGGCAGGAGGTGGGTGGCTTTCTGCATAGTATGGATCTTTATGTTTGGGTTCTTCTTTTTCACCAGTCGTGCTGCGCTTTCCAAAAACGTACCCGTTTCCGTGCCTCGGATGAGAAGAGTGGGGACATTGAAATTCGCAA
>JBAIYF010000712.1:0-2229 GCA_037916115.1 Anaerolineales bacterium | reverse complement strand
TTTACTTCTTCTTTCCATACCCCAACTGTTTCAACATATTCGGGTCGTTGCGCCAGTCTTTCGAAACCTTCACGCGCAGTTCCAAAAACACTTTGCGCCCGCCCATATCTTCGATCTCTTTTCGCGCGGCGCTGCCGATGCTTTTCAACATCTTGCCGCCATCGCCAATGACGATGCCCTTTTGAGATTCGCGCTCCACGAAAATGGTGGCGGCGATGTATGCCATGCCGTTCTCGCGTTCTTTGAACTCATCGATGCGCACCGCCATGCCGTGCGGCACTTCGTCGCGCAATTTGATGAGGCAGGCTTCGCGGATCAAATCTCCCGCGATCTCTTTTTCATACAGATCGGTGATCTGATCTTCGGGATATTCCGCCTCTCTCTCAGGGACGGCTTGAATCAGCGCTTCGGTCAGCTCGCCCAGCCCAAGCCTTCGCGCCGCAGAAACGTGCATCACAGTCGCTTTGCCCATCAGCGCGGCATACTCGCCCTCGCGCGCAGACAATTCGTCGGGTTGCACCAGGTCACTTTTGTTTAGGACCAGCATGCGGGGAGTCCGAGGCGAAATGCCGTAGAGGAGAGTCGAGATATTTTTGTCCTCTTCGGTCGGGGAGGTGGATGCATCTACGAGCCAGAGAATCAGATCCACACCTTCAAGGGCTTCTTCGGCTTCGGCATTGAGGAATTCACCGAGTTTGTGTTTGGCAGTGTGCAAGCCGGGCGTATCGACGAAGATGAGTTGGGCATTGTCGAGTGTTAGAATGCCGAGCTGACGTTTGCGCGTGGTCTGCGGACGCGGCGAAACGGCGGCGATCTTCTGCCCGAGCAGGGCGTTGAGCAGGGTGGACTTGCCCACATTGGGGCGACCGATGATGGCGATAAAGCCGGAACGATGGGTCATGCTTGTTTGGGACTCCAGTTTGCAATTACGAGACTTAAGATGATCAACACTGCGCCGGTGACGATCTGCCAGGTCAGCGCTTCGTTGAGGAAGATGACCCCAAGTGTAACGCCGCCCAGCGGAAATAGATAGGTGACCATGGTGGTGCGAGTGGGACCGATTTCATGGATGAGATAGAACAACATGATGAACGCCAGCCCCGAGCCGAGGATGCCCATCCATATCAAAGCCACCCAGGTGATGGGCAGGGTGGGAATCTTGAGCGGCGCTTCGAAGATCAGCGCGGAGGGGATCATCACAGCCGCGGCAGAAGCCAGCGGACCCAGTCCGCGCAGGATGGCGGGCGTGCCCTCGGTGTAAACCCGCGCAATGATGGAGCTTGCCGCGTAAAAGATACAGGCGGCAATGACAGCCAATTGCCCAAGCAGGGAACTTGCAGATGCGCCAATGTCCTTGCTCATGAGCACGACCACGCCCGCAAAGCCGGTTAACAGACCCAGCACTTTGGCGGTTGTCATCTTGTCGTCTTTCAAAAGGAAGTGCGCCACAAGAATGGTAAAGAGCGGCACGGTGGCATCCAGAATGGAGGCGACACCCGAGTCGATGGACTTTTGCCCCCATGAAATGAGAAAGAAGGGGAAGGCAATGTTGGTCAGCCCAAGCACGATCAGCGGCATCCATTCTTTGAGTGTGCGCGGCAGGGCAATGCGCTGAATGATGATGACCGCAGCACCAAACAACAAGCCAAAGAAGACGCGGAACGCCACAAGGGTCAGTGGACCGACTTCGCGCAGCGCCAGCTCGACCCACATGAAGGATGAACTCCAGATCAAGCCCAGAGTGATAAAGATGATCCAATGTTTTGTTTTCAAGGTTATTCTCCTGTTCTAAAGTGATGCGTGAATTGTATGAAAGAAGGCATGCAAACGCGACCCGATTCTTGCTCGGTTTTCAGGCAAGGGAAATTATCCTGCATGTAAACCCTGCGAATGGGATTTTCTTTTACTTGGTCACAATGCATTCCTGCCTGTTCGACCATATGAAATGACAACCCGCAGGTGAAGTGGGAGATACCAATGAGCCTCAAACTGTATTTTGAAGAAACAGTTTGAGGCTCTATTCTAGTTGTAAAACCCTGCCTGTGGGGGGGCAAGGTTGCTTTCCAACAAAATTCCTTACAGCCAACCGCGTTCCACAGGGTGTCTTTCTTTGTCTTCCCAGTATTCAATACCGCCGATCATCTCTTTGACCCGAAAACCGAGGGCGCTTAGCTTGGCAGCGGCTTTGGTGGCGCCGTTACAGCCGGGACCCCAGCAATACACGACCAG
>JBAIYF010000711.1:0-2682 GCA_037916115.1 Anaerolineales bacterium | reverse complement strand
ATATCCCCGCCATCTGTGCCAAGTGCCATTCCGATATTTATGATGTCTATAAGACGAGTGTTCACGGCAAGGCACTTACCGAAGAAGGCAACACCGACGTTCCCACCTGTATCGACTGTCACGGCGTTCATAACATTCAAGACCCCAGAACGGTCACCTTCCGCAACAGCACTCCGTTCCTGTGCGCAAAATGCCACACCGATGAATCCATCATGTCGAAATATGGCATCTCCACCAATGTGCTTAACTCCTACGTTTCAGACTTTCACGGCACAACCGTGAAATTGTTTGAAGAACAATTCCCGGGTCAGCCTACCAACAAGCCAGTCTGCACCGACTGCCATGGACTGCACGACATATCGAGGGTGGACGACCCCGAAACCGGCATCGCCATGCAGGAAAATCTGCTCGTCAAATGCCAGCGCTGCCATCCCGATGCCACCGCCAACTTCCCCGCCGCCTGGATGAGCCACTACGAACCCAGCCCCGAGAATTACCCGATCGTGTATTACGTCAACCTGTTCTATAAATTCTTCATCCCAGCCGTGCTCGGCGGAATGATCTTCTTCGTGCTGACGGATATTTATCGCCGCATTGTCAACCGGATGAAGGGAGTATCCCACTAATGAATACTGTAACAAAAACCTACGAGCGTTTTCCCCTTGCCCGCCGTATCGAACACTGGGTGATGATGCTTTCCTTCACCTTACTTGGAATGACTGGACTGCCTCAGCGTTTCCCCGATGCCGGGCTTTCCAAAGCCATTCTGAACACATTGGGCGGCATCGAAACCCTGCGTTCCATCCACCATGTTGCTGCCATCGTCATGATGTTTGGCACCGCCTGGCATATCCTCGTCATGGGCTACAGCGTTTTTGTGCTGCGCGACAAAATGTCCATGCTGCCCAGTCTGCAGGACGCGAAGGATGCCATACAGGCATTACTGTACAACATTGGCTTCGCCAAGACCTATCCACAAATGGGGCGCTATACCTTTGAAGAAAAGATGGAATACTGGGCATTTGTTTGGGGCGCCATCGTCATGGGTGCCACGGGCTTCATGATGTGGAATCCCATCACCGCCACTCAGTATCTGCCCGGCGAATTCGTTCCAGCAGCAAAGGCAGCCCACGGCGGTGAAGCCGTACTGGCGGTACTTGCCATCATCATCTGGCATATGTATGGTGTACATATCAAACGTTTCAATAAGTCCATGTTCAATGGGCATATGGAAGAAGATGCCATGCTGCATGAACATCCGCTGGAACTGGCGGATATCAAAGCGGGCATCGCCGACCGACGCCCCGACGCCGCCACGATCCGCAAGCGTCAGATGATCTACTACCCAATCGCCGCAGTTCTGACGATAGGCATGCTCTCCGGGATATACGGTTTTATCAACGCCGAAGAGACCGCCCTGACGACAATTCCGCCCATTACACAGACTGCCCCTGCTGAAAGCGGAACAGCCCCATAGTCCACATAAAGAGCCGATATACACAAAAAGTGTATATACGGCTCTTTTATATTTTTCCAATGGAGGTTCTCATGAAATTGACGGAAAGAATCAAAAAGTTCTTTTACCCCGACCCAAATTCGCCCCGTTGGATTCTTCTGCTTCCCTATGTATCGATTATTGTTTTTGCCCTGGTGGCGGTCTTTGGCGGTATTCACACCTGGGAATATACAAATTCACCCGAGTTCTGCGGCACAGCCTGCCATACTATGCCGCCGCAGGATATTGTTTATAAGGAATCGCCGCATTCGAATGTGACTTGCGAGGAATGCCACATTGGGCGCGCCTCGTTCTGGGACCAGGCCATGCGCAAGACGCAGGGCATCAAGGAAACCTATTACGAAGTGTTCAAGTTGTATGAATATCCCATTCGCGCAAAAGCCCTGCGACCCTCGCTTGATACCTGCGAAAAGTGCCATCGCCCCGAAACATTTGCAGACGATAGTTTGCGGCAGATCGTTCATTTTGATAACGATCTTGAAAACACTGCCTCAACCACATATTTAATTATGAAAACCGGCGGCGGTGATGCGCGTACAGGCAACGCCCGCGGCATTCACTGGCACATTGCGAGCAAAGTGCTTTATTACTCGACAGACGAACTCGCTCAGGATATCCCCTATGTTCGAGTGTACAATGACGATGGTACTTACACCGAATATACGGATGTTGAGTCTGGATTTGACCCTTCCACAATTGAAGAGAGCCAGCTCAAGCAAATGGATTGTGTTACATGCCATAACCGTGTAACCCATAATTTCCAATCCCCCGATGCTTCGGTGGATGCCTCCATGGCAGACGGTCGAATCGACGCTTCCATACCGCTCATCCATGTCAAAGCGGTCAACGTGCTTTCCATTCAATATGAAACCCGTGAAGATGCCATGAAAGCCATTGCGGGGGTCGAAGAGGAATACAAACGCAACCTTTTTGATTATTACAGCCAGAACGGCGACAAGGTCAAGGAAGCCGTGACGGAAATTCAGGCGATCTATGACCGCACTGTGTTCCATGACCAAAAGATCGATTGGACCACCTACCCAAACAACCTTGGTCATATCGATGGACCGGGTTGCTTCCGCTGCCACGATGGCAAGCATTTGAACGCCGAGCAGGAAGCTGTACGGCTCGAATGTAACATTTGCCATGCCATTCCGGTTGTGTCT
>JBAIYF010000710.1:0-3193 GCA_037916115.1 Anaerolineales bacterium | reverse complement strand
GGTGAGTTTGTTTAGATTGTTTGGTGACTTAAGCGCCTGCTAATTTTCGAACCGCATTCACCGTTTCATCATAATTCGGCTCTGCCATCTGGTCGGGGACATATTCGGCATGGACAATGGTGTCATTCCCATCGATCACAAACACCGCACGCTGCAGAAGACGCCATTCCTTGATGAGCACGCCATACTCTTTGCCGAACGTCTCGTCACGATGCGATGACAACATATCATGACCGACATTTTCACTGGTCTGCCAGCGTGCCTGCGCAAAAGGCAGATCCATGCTAACGGTGTACACCACCACATCCTTTGGCAGGTCGGCGCGGATCTTTTCCCAACGCTGGGTCTCCACATGACAGACGGGGGTATCCAGCGAATTGATGATGTTGAGCAGGCGTACTTTTCCGGCTGTATCAGACAATTTCACCTGCCTCATGCTTCCGCCACTAAATGAATCCAGCGAGAAGGTGGGCGCTTTCATGCCCGGGTTTAGTTTGCTGCCGACCACTGTCAATTTTTCATCGAACTCAAAAGCTTCACCTGTACGTTCTTCCATGTCTAAAATTCCTTTCGTAGATATAAAATTTGGATGAAGGCTTTTACTTCCTGCCAGCCTTTACGGGAGTATAGCATGTGCTTATTTTTGTACAGTCTACAACTTGGTTAAGGGCATGCACTTGACGCATCCCTTTTTTGCCCGTAAGATAAGCCCCGCAATAGAACATTAATTCACCACTACGTTTATGCAGGGTCACAGTTTTTTACGTTGTGAACCTTTGTGATTCTTTGTGGTTAGAGGAACTTTTCATGGAACTTGGCATAGTACGAAAAATTGATATCGACACTGAAATGCAGCAGGCGTATCTCGATTACGCCATGTCTGTGATCGTATCACGTGCGCTGCCCGATGCCCGCGACGGCATGAAACCGGTGCAACGGCGCATCTTGTATGCAATGTACGACATGGGCATTCGCAACGACACACCATATAAGAAATCTGCGAGAATTGTGGGTGAAGTGCTCGGTAAATATCACCCGCATGGTGACTCATCCGTGTATGAGGCGATGGCTCGTCTCGCTCAGGATTTCTCAATGCGCACCATGCTGGTGGATGGTCAGGGCAATTTCGGCTCAGTGGATGGCGACCCGCCTGCCGCAATGCGTTACACCGAGGCACGTCTCACCTCTGCCGCGCTCGACCTTTTGAATGATCTCAACAAAAATACCGTGGACTTCGTCCCAAATTTCGATGACACCCTCGAAGAACCCGGCGTGTTGCCTGCAGCGCTACCCAACCTGCTCGTGAACGGCGCGACCGGCATTGCCGTGGGTATGGCGACATCGATCCCGCCTCACAATTTAAGTGAAGTGGTGGATGCCCTCGTATTCATGCTGCAACGCTGGGAAAAACTCGACGACATCGACGTGGAACAGCTGATGAAGTTCGTGCAAGGACCGGACTTCCCAACCGGCGGGCTCATCATCGAAGAACAAGGTGACTCGGGCATTGAGGCAGCATACGGCTCCGGGCGCGGACGTATCACCGTGCAGGCAAAAGCGCACATCGAAGAGATGGAACGCGGTAAGAGCCGCATTATTGTCTCTGAACTGCCATACATGGTCAATAAGTCCAGTTTGATCGAGCGCATCGCCGAACTGGCGCGTGATGGTCATCTCGAAGGTCTCTCCGACCTGCGCGATGAGTCTGACCGCCAGGGCATGCGCATTGTCCTTGAACTGACCAAGAACGCCGACCCCAACTTCGTTCTGCGCGATCTTTACAAGCGCACCCCCATGCAGACCACCTTCAGCATCAACCTGCTGGCACTGGTGGACGGCGAGCCGCGCACCCTCACCCTCAAACAGGCACTCCGCGTCTATTTGGAGCACAGGCTCACAGTCATAAAGAGGCGCGCGCAATTCGATCTGGATAAAGCCAAGGCACGGGCACACATCCTCGAAGGGTATCTGACCGCGCTTAAAAATCTGGATGAGATCATCGAACTCATCCGCTCCGCCCCAGACGCTGAGACGGCTCGCACAAAACTGATGAAGCGCTACAAGCTGACGGAACTCCAGGCGAATGCCATCCTCGACATGCAGCTGCGCCGTCTTGCCGCGCTCGAACGTAAGAAGATCGAAACCGAATACAAGGAAGTGACAGCGCTCATCAAGCAATTGACCACACTCTTGAAGACCCCCAAATTGATGCGCGACCTTGTTTCCGAAGAATTGCTGAAAGTGAAGGAAGCCTACGGCGACCGCCGCCGTACACAGATCGTTAGTGTAAAGGAAGGCGCGAAGGCGGGTAAGGCGCTCACCACCAACGACCTGCTTCCGCAGCAGACCGTGTGGATCGGTGTGACAAACGATGGTTTGGTCTCACGCACCGCCGACGATAAACAGCCCAAACATTCCGGCAACGATGCACCGCGCTTCCTCGTCAAAGCATCCACAACGGACACGATCTACTTCGTGAGCAATCGCGGGAAAGCCGCCGCAGTTGCCGCACATTTGATCCCACAGGCAAGCAAGCTGGGACAAGGCGTGCCGTGGCACCGCGTCTCCCCGTTAAGCGATGCGGACTTGCTTGCGGCCGTCTTTGCCTTGCCTGCCAATAAATCTTCGCTCGGTGAAGAGATCTGCGTGCTGACCGTCACTCGCTTTGGCATGATCAAGAAAAGCCTTATCAGCGAATTGCCCGGACCTTCGTCGCAGACTTTTGCCTTGGTTAAGATTAACGAAGGTGACAAACTTGGCATGGTTGGCATTACGAACGGAAAGAAGGAAGTGCTGCTCGTCACTGCCAGTGGCATGGCGATCCGCTTCAAGGAAGATGACGTGCGCCCGATGGGTCTTGTCGCTGCGGGTGTGAACGGCATGAAACTGGAAGACAAGGATGAAGTCGTCGGCGCGGAGATCCTCCCCACCGAAGGCGACATCTTCCTGCTGACCAACGAAGGCAAAGCCAAGCGCGTAGACCAGAAAGACTTCCCCACACAGGGACGCTACGGCAAGGGTGTAGTGGCTTGGGATCTGCCGGGCAAATCTCAACTTGTGGCAATTGCCAGCGGCAAACCGAATCACATAGCCACAGTCCACATGACCAAGGGCGCGCCAAAATCCACCCGGCTCGATTCTGCCGGTCTGCGTAAACGCGCATCTGCCAAGGGTGATGTGGTGGTCGAGGTCA
>JBAIYF010000709.1:0-2859 GCA_037916115.1 Anaerolineales bacterium | reverse complement strand
AACCTGCAACCCTAAAACTTCTCCAAGCCCGCCACCCGCTGCTTGACCCTGACACCGTCGTCCCCGTGGACGTAGACCCGCGCGAAGGGACGCGCGCCATCGTCATCACCGGTCCGAATACGGGCGGCAAAACCGTCTCGCTCAAGACCGTCGGCTTGCTGGTGCTAATGGCGCAAAGCGGACTGCACATCCCCGCTCAAAGCGGCTCAGAACTACCGTTCTTCAAGTCAGTCTATGCCGATATCGGCGATGAGCAATCCATCGAACAGTCGCTTTCCACGTTCAGCGGACATATCACGAACATCATCCGTATTCTCAAGCAGATCGATAATCGCTCGTTGGTCATCTTCGACGAACTCGGCTCCGGCACCGACCCGCAGGAAGGCGCTGCCATTGCGCGTGCGATTCTTAGTCACCTGCTTGAGATCGGTGTAATGACTCTGGTTGCCACGCATTACCCTGAATTGAAGACTTTTGCCCATTCCACTGAGGGTGTGGTCAATGCTTCGCTTGAGTTTGATATCAAGACGCTTCGTCCCACTTACAAGTTGACCATTGGTCTGCCGGGACGTTCCAACGCCTTAGCCATTGCGCAGAAGTTGGGCTTGCCCCAATCCATTATCGAGTCTGCCAAAGCGGAGATCAATCCGCTGGACTTGCGTGCCGATAAATTACTGGATGACATCCGCAAAGAGCGCAACCGCACATCGCGCGAACGTGAAAAACTGGAAAAACAGCGCGCCAAACTCGAAGCGCAAAACCTTGAGCTGGAAAAGCGGCTTGAGAAGATCGAAGACGAACGCCGCGAAACGCTTGCCAAAGCCCGCGCCGAAGGTGAGTTGGAAGTGGCGGTGCTCAAACGCAACATCGACTCGTTGAAGTCTCAATTAAAGAAAGCCAGCCAGCCGTTGCAAGCCATCCGCGCGATCGAAGAGAAGATGGAGAAGATCGAGGAGAAGGTCGAAGCGCCGGTTGAAAGAAAGAGTGACCCGTTATCAGTTGCCAGTAACCAGGGATTGAAATTGGGCGAGAAGGTCACCGTCAGCACGCTGAATGCCGAGGGTGTAGTGACAGCCCTGGGTGAGTCGGATGCGGAGGTTCAGATCGGGACGATCCGTGTGCGGGCGAAGATGTCAGATTTGGTACGAGTTGGAAAGGTGCAGGTTGAAGGTCAAAAGTCAAAACCTGAGAAGCAAAAGTCGGGCAACTTGCAACCTGCAACCTTAAACGTGAAAACCTCTCCCGGCATGGAAGTGGATCTGCGCGGCTTGATGTCTGAAGATGCGCTCGATAAACTGGAGCGGTATCTGGAGCAGGCGTATCTTTCGGGGCTGCCATGGGTGCGTATTATTCATGGCAAGGGGACCGGGAAACTGCGTCAGGCGGTGCGCGAGGCGTTGAAGGGGCACGCGTATGTCAAGTCTTTTGAAGAGGGCGGGCATACCGAGGGCGGCGAAGGTGTGACTGTGGCGAAAATGAACGCGGGCTAGTACTTCTAGCCTGCGTTCTTTACGCTTTCGTAATTTTGGGGACAGATGAGTTGGTATATAATCGCCCCAACTTAACAGGAGTTTGACGATGTCGATTGATGATGCCATTAAAAAAATGACTGACCTTGTAAAAGCCGCATGTGCCAGCGCGGAAGTGAAAGCCACGAAAATGTCGGACGAGGAGGCTCGTTTGACGGTGCTTGCCCCCGCAGGCGATATGCAAAAGATCAAAGATGCGACCTTTCAGCCCGCCATTGATATGCTGAATACGGATGGCATGGACGTGCAGGTCTTTGTGTATGACAAGGACGCCCCGCCTCTTAAGGGATAAGCCGTTGGGCTCGCGGGAATCAGGCGTTCAATGCGCTCACAAAAACATCTGCCATTTTTTCGATGTTGATTTCCTCTGAAACGATCCGGTAAGACTCTTTCCCCATCTCTCGTAGACGCGCTGCATCAGACAGCGCGTTTTTCATTGTAGATACCAATGCATTGTAATTCTCTGGTTCGATCTGCCACCCGTTGGATTCTCGCACAAGGTCATCCTGAGTCCCGTCGCCTTTTGCCACGATCACGGGCAGACCGTAGCTCATGGCTTCCTGCACGGCAAGTCCGCCTGTGCCGGGCAGCACGAACAGGTCGGCTTGTTGGAAATATGGTTTCAATTCCACCCCATGTTTTGCGCCGATAAATTCTGTGGACGGATAAACTTCTTTCGCCAGGGTTTCCAGCGCTTCACGCTCTGGTCCATCACCGACGATGAGCAGGCGGGGCTTGGAGCCCATTTCGGCGCAGGCTTTGAGCAAAGAATCAATTCTTTTGCGAGCCTGCAACCTGCCAACGAACAAGAGAGTGGGTTGAAGGTTGAAGGTTGAAGGTCGGCTAGGCATGGATTCGGTTGGCACAGACGAGACCGAGTTATGCGCCACAAAGATCTTTTCACGTGGGAAACCCAGCGCGGCATATTCCTCTGCGCCGCGTTGACTGTAGGCGATCATCCCGTCGAATTGATGGATGAAGCGTTTCCACAGTCCGCTTTGCTTTGGCGCACCCAGTCCCCAGCCGAGCACACGCCGTCCGCGTTTGTGCATCCAACTCACGGCGGAGGAGGAGGCGAGGTAACGTGGATTGGCTTCCATGATGAGCGCGTCTGGATTCTATTCCTCCAGCCATTGAATGAAATTCTTCTGATAACAAAAATAAAGTGCACCGCCGAGCAGGTGGACGTTCTGCGCTTCGACATGACGGGCGACGTTGGTCGTGCCGCCTGCGATCATCTCTATGGGGCGGGCTTGCCCGGCAAAAAGACTCATGCCGCCTTCGCATTTGCCTGCGAGCAGGTCAAAGAACGGCACACGGTACGAAGGTA
>JBAIYF010000708.1:0-2297 GCA_037916115.1 Anaerolineales bacterium | reverse complement strand
CTATTTCAAAATACAACACACATCAAAGGAATTTCTAAATCCATGGTTGAAACAAACGCTGGAACCAACATTCCGCCCAAAGTTAATACATTTCAAAAGTTTGGGCTGGCCCTGCAGGTTTTTCTCCTCCGCCGCGGCTGGATGGGACCTGCTGAGAATTTTATTATGATCATCACAACTACTGGGCGAAAATCGGGTAGACCACACACCATTCCGATTGCCTACAAACGCGATGGCGAGGACATCATTGCGCTCAACCCTGGCAACTCCAACTGGTTTCGAAACATGCTCGTCAACGGACAAGCCACCATCGAAGTGAAACGTCAACGAATGGAAGTATCAGGCTTGCTTGTTGAAGATGAAGCGGAACGTCAACGCATCTTTGGCATGTATCGCAGTGATGATCCCAAAGTCTTTGAACGCATCTTCAAACTTTTACCCTCTGCCCCTGAAGAGGAATTGCAGAGAGAGTTGAAGAAATGGAAGTTCGTGAAATTTATAAAGAAGTGATGGAATGTGGAAAGTGGAAACTCCCCACTTTCCACTTTTTATTAATGCTCTCTCAATAAACTCCCGCATCCATAGACTTTATCCGTGATGCCGTTATCGCGCAGAGCCATCCAATACGTGGCGGCATTGATGGCAATGACGGGCTTGCCCAGCCAGCGTTCGGCTTCATCAGCGAGACTGACCATGCTGAGATTGGTGCCGACCTGAACGAGCGCATCGGCATCTTTGTTCACTTCGATGAGTGCGTTACGCAGTTCATCCTGCGAGACATTGGCGATGGCGATGGCAGTGGGGCAGCGCAGACCTTTGAGGGCGGTCACTTCAAAACCAAGGTCGTTGAAGAAGCGCTTAACATTTTTATCACCCACAGGCTGATACGGAGTCACCACACCGATCTTTTTTACGTTGAATAATTTCAACGCACGCTCGCAGGCTTCAGCACCCGTGGCAACCGGCAGCCCGCCCGCCCAATCGGAGATCATCTTGGTGAACTTGCGGTTGCCTTCCACGCCATCCCAAAAGGTTTCGGCGCTCATGCCCATCACCATGTAATCAGGCTCGGCGGTCATCACGCGCTGCACCGCGTATTCGATCTCCACGCGAATTTGTTGAAGCAGGTTTTCGAACGCTTCATCACTGCTCAAGTTCTGGTCACGGATGTGAATGCGCGAGATGTGCGGGGTCACACCAGGCACGGTCATGCGGTAGAACTCAGGTTCCACGATGGTGTTCGTGCTGGGAATAATGACGCCGAATTTTTTTCTGTAACCGAGTTGGTCTGTCATGGGGGAGGTCTCCTTGACTAACGAAGATAAATGTTATAACATTATAACATTCAGGAGAGCAATGTCAATTATCCGCAAAGGCTATGTCGACACGTCAAACGGTCAGGTCCATTTTCGCCAACTCAAACACGTTGACGGAACTCCGCTCGTCCTGCTCCATCAAACCGCCAGCTCGGGGATGATGTTCGAGCCGTTGATGACTCTCCTCTCGGATACGTTCCACACTCTGGCATTCGACACTCCCGGATTCGGCGCTTCTTTTTCTCCCCCAAGCCTGTTCACTGTCCATTATCTTTCTTCTACGCTCCATGCCGCTCTCTCCAACCTCGGCGTGGAGTCTTGTTATCTATTCGGGCATCACACGGGGTCAGCTATTGCCGTGCAAATGGCGCATGACCATCCCAACTTTGTGAAGAAGATGGTCTTGTCCGGGCCGCCGTTGCTGAACGTTGCCCAAGTCAATGGACTGAAAGCCAGCCTCAAACCGTTTGCCATTGCAGAAGACGGTTCGCACCTCACCCAGGTCTGGGAGCGGATTCGGAAACGAGACTCAGCTCTCCCGTTGGAAACGGTTCATAGAGAAGTCCTCCTCACCCAGTCCGCGAGAGAGGCGGCGCAGAGGGCGTATCAAGCTGTGTTCGAGCAACCGTTCACGGAGCAATTATCCGCGCTTGAGATTCCAATCTTTGTCATGGCAGGAGAGAAAGACACACTGCTTGCAAGTTTGGAGCCTGCCTATCAGGTGTTGAAGAATGGTGAAATGAAAGTCATTCCCAATGAAGGTCCGTATATCTGTGACCAAAATCCGCAAGCGGTTGCAGATGTGATCCAAAATTTTTTACTGGAGAAGGAATAACTTTATGCAAAACGTTATCTTTGCGGTGGTTGGTTTGGTGCAGTTGGGGATCGCGATCTATGGCACTCAAAAAGTGCGCAAGTTCTTCTCTTGGTATGCTGTATTGGTGTTGATCGTTGTATTTGGGTTGGCGTATGACAACCTTG
>JBAIYF010000707.1:0-2543 GCA_037916115.1 Anaerolineales bacterium | reverse complement strand
AGGTCCAAATGGGTTAGTTTATCAATATCGGAATCGACCGATTCCCGAAGGAGGGAAGCGAGAGTGCGAATATTCCGTTGGTAAACCCGGATATTCTGTGGGGTGGAGCGGCGGCAGCCGCTTTGTTGACACCGAAGAGCGTTCCCTCAGGGTGACATGGTGTTTTTAAGACAATTTCTAATAAAATGGACATTGAAAAATGACTGACGAAAAAAATATTGACCCGATTCAAGAAATGTTGCGTTTGTTGAATAATTGCTCAAACTTAAAGAGGTGGAACTTTCAAGAGAATTTTCGCTCTTTAGAAAAAAAGATCTTAATTTTCAATTCAGAATTTTGCCGAATAAAACTTGTTTGGGGTGGATGGGATTACAATGGAGGAAACTCGATTAGTGTATTCTATGGAAGATCTCATGCGCCAAATGAGGGTGCAAAAATGAATTGGTATGGCGAGGAGTGTTATGCATGGCATGAGTTCGAAAATGTTTTACACTTTTTAGATGGACGGTTGCCTGCTGAAGTTGCAAAAAAAAGAAGCCCTTCTTCTTTGACTGAAAAATATTATGAGGAAGAATTTCGCAAGAAGTTTCATCGGCGTCAACCAGAATGGCTAATGCAAATGCATGATGAGGTTTGGGGGCATTATGGGGTTAAATTCTTCGAAGTTTTTGATTTGCGAAAACCTGATATCTGGGGAAAATATCAGGTTTTCTTGAAAGATGTATTTGATATCCGCGGAAGACCCTCTTTTATAAAACCATCAGGGGACAAAGTCTGTTAATTTTGATTACCAACTTGCAGTGGAAATGGGAGATTGACGTAACTCAATCCTCCGGGTCTACCGGCTGGACAAATTTCAGAAGCCAGTTGCCATCTCCTTGATCTTCCACAATTGAAAATTGCGTCATCAGGTGAATCCACGTCTGCCCGGGGTGCAGGGCGATGGGCTGGTTATTCTCGTCCAGAAAATAGATCGGGCGCGGCAGACCGGTTTGTTTTTCCCATTCGCGGTTGCGGGTCGTCCAGCGGATTTTATATACTTGTCTGTCGCGGAATAAGTAAGCAAAACCCGCCTGCCCGCTGCTGATATCGATCTCAAATTGGTTGTGGCGGTAACGGTTGTGATCTGCGAACAGCACAATGATATTTTCAAAAGCCAACTGCCTGCCGGTCAATCTATCGGTGTGGGGTAGGAGCGTTCCCGTGCCGTCGGCGGTATCTGTCCAGCGCAGGTATGAGCCAGAGACGGGGTCATATCTCCATGCGGCTTGGGTGTAGGCATGGTAGAAAACGCTGAGGTCTAATGCAGGTTTGCCGCCTGCGGGTACTGCATCTGAAAAAATATTGCCGGAGTAGTTCACTGGTTTGCCCGGCACGGCATTTCGCTCTGCCAGTTCGCGCAAATAGCTCGCCATCAGCAAGGCGCTATTGGGCGTGGATTTATCCACACCGTAGATGATCTCACAGCCGTTGAGCATCTGCCCGATGTCCCATGCGGCGCTGGCGTACACGAGGCACGAGTTCCAGAACATGGCGCCGATGTTGTTATACGTCAAGCGCCCTGAGCGGATCGGTCCGATGTATGCCTCTTGCGGAATGTACCAATTCGGCGGCGTGCCGGTTACGGCAACTGTCGGCGTGGATAAAGGCTCACGGGTCAGGATCAAGCCTGCGTCGAAGAAAGAGGCAGAAGCGTTCGCACTGAAAACATCCGTCTCGCCGGTTATCGTGTCCGCATCGCTGTCGTGGTCTTCATCGCCGTTGTTGGCTTGTGTAAATTCATAGGATTCTGGTTTGATGAATTGAAGGATGGCTTCGCCGCTGGGACGTTCGAACCAGAAATAACCGTTTGAGTCGGTCACCGCTTCAGCGCGGACCTCGCGGCTGCTCCTGTCCATCAGGCGGACGCAAACGCCGGGAACGCCGACCTCCCAATCATCCTGTATGCCATTGGCGTTTTCATCGAGCCAGACACGGTTGCCGATCCATTCACCAGTGGGGCGTGTGAGCTGATTTGTTTCACACCCGCCGACGACGTTTGGAATATGTCGCGGCTCACCGCCATAAAAAACCGACATGAAGCGGGTTGCGCCTTCGCCGATGTAAAACTCGAACACCCACGAAGTGAAACTCAACCCTGCCTGCGGACGCGCCGTGACCGGCATGTTGCTGACCGAGACGAGCACTGCGGGCAGGTCGAGCCAGGATGTATCTTCCACCTGTAACCCCGTCAGTGGGTTGACGTTGGCAGGAAAATTCTCTTTATCGGGTCCGAACGCAATCGGTGTGCTGCGCGGCTGCGGCGTAGATGTTGGCGCAGGCGTGCTGGTAACTTCGCTTGTTGGTGAAGCCGATACTGTGAAAGTTGGGGTTTCGTTTTCGGTATGTGTGTTGCACGCCGAAAGTGCGCTCATTGCGAGAATGATAATAAAAAAAGGTTTTGATAATTTCATCATTCCTAATTCATCATTCATCATTTACTTCGCCCCCTCAGGTTGGGCAAATTCCAGATACCAGTTTGCCGGGCTTTTTTCTGTCACGGG
>JBAIYF010000706.1:0-4897 GCA_037916115.1 Anaerolineales bacterium | reverse complement strand
TTCATGAAGTTGACATAACGCTTGAGAATTTGCGGATCAAACTCCAGCGTGTTCTTGATCGCCATACGATATTTGGCGTTGTCTTCATCGCGCAGCATGTGCATGAATGCTGAGTTGTACACGCGGTGCATACCCAACGTACGGACGAAGTAACCTTCCATCAGCCAGAACGCTTCGGCAAGCAAAAGAGTATCAGGCACTTCAGTGGCAACACGATCCACGACCTCGCGCCAGAACTCAACAGGAATCTTTTCGTCGAATTCGGCTTTGGTCATGCCGAACTGTGAGCGTGAGGGAATCGCGCCTCCGGCGCCCGGCTCAGGGAACCACAAGCGTTGGATGTGTTTCTTGGCAAGCGTCATCGCCGCATCAAAGCGGATGACAGGGAAGTTGCGCGCCACATGCAGAATGACCTGAATGACCGCCTCACGCACGACGGGGTTGCTGTAATCCAACTGGGCGGTATCGTTCCACGGGAAGGAAGTGCCGTCGTTGCCGTGGTAAATGTAACGCAGGTCGCCGGTTTGCAGGTCGCGGCGCTGGAAGACCACAGCGGCATCGGTCTTGTCATAATAATGGTCTTCAAGATAAATTCCCACGCGCAGATCGCTGGAAAGATTTTCCGAACGGAATGAATACGAAGGGTAGGGCGAGGAAGGCATCGAGAGGAACCAATCAGGATGTTCAACCACCCACTGCGAATCAATGCCCATGTGATTGGGAACCATATCAGCAGAGAGGCGAATACCGCGCGCCCATGCACGTGAACGCAAGTCCTGGAGTGCAAGCCAGCCGCCAAGGTCATTGGCAATATCGTAAGAATGAAGCGAATATGCAGATGCAACCGCATCTTCCTGCCCCATTCTTTGCTTGATGCGCTGCGAGGCGCGGCTGCGTTCCCACAAACCGATCAGCCACAACCCGGTAAAGCCGCGCTGAGCGATCAAGTCGAGTTCTTCATCTGGAATCTCGTTCAGGTATTTGATCTCACGTCCATATTTTTTTGAGAGCTGTGCCAGCCAAACGTAGGTGTTCTTCGCGAGCAAGACAAGACGGGGCATCCACTCCTGGTCTGGGCTGTAACGTTCGTGTTCGGCATATTCCGTGCCATTAAAAGTTGGGACATGAATTTCCTGCCCAAAGGTATCGATGGGACCTTGCTGGCGGATGATATCCTCGCGCAGATAATCCATGCCGCGCAGAATGCGGTTTGAAAATTCCTCACCGAGCAGGTAGCCCCACTTCTGCAATATATATTGCAATTGTCCTTCCAACGAATCGGGCGAAGCCTTGATGGGACCTTCCAGCAATTCGGTCAGGGTTTCGCCCTGTCCTGCCGTTCCGTTCCCCATGCCGGGTTGATGCGAAAAAAACTCAAGCAGGTGTGTCACAAATTCCTTGAAGGCAGAGCCGCCCATCACGGATTCGTCGAACAATTCTCTGTATTTCCGAATCGCTGGGTTCTTGTTCGCATTCTGGATCAAGAGCATCTCTTCGATGGCAGCTGCCCGCACGCCATGACCCAGATCTCCGATATTTGGCAACTTCTTCGAAAGGTACACTCCCGCCGTCACCTCACCGCGAAAAACCGCCATGGGCGGGAATTCTTCGGTGAACTTCGTCAGGGTCAGGTCATATTTTGAACCGATCGCGGATTGAAGAGAACCCATCGCACGCGCCATTACACCGGTGAAGCGGCTGTAATAATTCCGCAAAAGGATGTGATACGCCTCATCGAGCAGAGACATGACATACAGGTCAGAGGCAGAGACCGGGTCCGTGCGAAGCGCAGACATCTGCACGGCAAAAGCGCGGGCAGACGTCATATCCGAAAAAACCACATGCCCATCAGGACGGAAAAAATCCTGGGAGAAGTTGTATTTGAGGCGGGAGAGACGCGATGTCAGCATGACATTAATGATAACCGATTATGCCTGAATTCGAGTAAAATTTCCTGCAACATCATGAGCGCATCACTGGCACAGGTCATTATTCTTTTATTCATCGGCGTGCTGTATTTGCCGGTCGTTTTCTATGCCATCCAACGCCGCGAGGAGGGCTCAGGCTCGGCAACCTGGCTGGTGGTTCTATATGCACTTTTTGCAATGGTCATCAACATTGCCGAAGCGGTCTGGCAGGGGCGTGAAGATAATTTTATTTTCCGCGAAGTACAAATATACGCTGCATTTGCACTTGCATCCATTTTGATGGTTGCTCTGCAAGGTTTCCTAAAACGCGAAATGTGGTGGGCATGGCTTGTTTATTTTGGCGTGTGGGCTTTCGGGCTTGCACTTATCCTCACCAACACCTTCAACCTGCCCGACGTGCTTTGGACGAACGGCGACCTGACCTTGTATCGCTCGAGACTGGGACCCGCATGGGTGGTGCTGGGATGGATCATTCTCAGCATAAACATGATCCTCAACCTTGCCAACGCACAAAGGCACAGCCGCCAGCCGCTCCTACGCAGCCGCCTTGGATATTGGTGGGTGCCAGTCGTGTTCACCTTACTGGGTGATATTCTATTATTCTCCGGCACAGTGATCATTGGGCAGCCGTTACGCCTGATGTCTGCAGTGGGTATGGCGTATGTGATCAGTACACATTATGTGGCAGACCTGAAAAGCCTGACACGGCAGGCGGCGATCTATGCCACAAGTACGCTTGTCATAGTTGGTTTTTACATCGCAGGCTTTTCGCTTCTGCAGGCGGTGTTCAGCAGGAACGATAATTTCAATCCGCTTGCGGCGGGAGCGTTCGTAGCCCTGCTGATCGCATTGTTCTATTCCACACTTACCGACCTTGTCTCACGCGTCATCAACAAGTGGATGCGAAGCGACCAGTACGATGCCAGCCTGACCATCCACCAATACAGCGAAAGCATCAGTAATATTCTGGATATGGACCGCCTAGCCAGCATCGCCATTGGCATCATGCTTGAGGCGATGCAGATCGACCGCGGCTTTCTATTCCTCGTGGATGCCGAACGCCAGGCAGATGGGCGCAAGATATACAAATTCCGCTCGGCACGCAGCCCGGAAGAACGCCAAGTGGTGGCGGTGGAGATCGAAGAGACCGGCACCATTGCCTCATACTTCATCCGCGAACAAAAACCGCTTCTTCAATATGACCTGGACCTGCTGCCCATGTTCCGGACTGCATCTCCCCTCGAAATGAACTGGTTCAACGAGTTGCGCTGCGAGGTATATATTCCCATCTTTGCCAAAAAGCAATGGATCGGTCTGCTTGCCTTCGGCTCGAAGTTGAGCAGAAACCGTTACACCCGGCAAGACCTATCCGTGCTCAGCGCACACGCCAATCAGACCGCAGTGGCGCTCGAGAACGCCCGTCTTGTGGACAACCTGATGCGCCTCAACCAGGAACTTAGACAAGCCCGCCGCAATCTCGAAAAGAACAACCTGGAGTTGCAACGCATCGACCAAGCAAAATCCGATTTCATCAGCATTGCCTCGCACGAACTCCGCACCCCGCTGACGGTCATCCGCGGGTACACCGAAATGCTGATGGATGACCCCAAACTAAATGAAAACCTGAAATCCATGATGAAGGGCATCCACGACGGAACCATCCGCCTGCACGAAGTGATGGACTCGATGTTCGACATTGCACAACTCGATGCCCGTTCGCTTCAGCCGCACCTTCAACCGGTGGATGTGGGGCAACTGATCCATCAGGTGGCACGCGAAAATTCAAAATCAGTAGGCGAACGCGAACAGATCCTTACTGTAAAAGTATCTGCCATTCCGCTTGTCACCGCTGACCCACACCTGCTCGAAAAACTGTTCCATCACCTGATCCGCAATGCCATCAAATTCACTCCAAACAACGGTTGGATCACCATCACCGGCAAACATATCCCCGCCATTGTTAATCTGCCTGCCGGAGGCATCGAGGTTATCGTCAGTGATACCGGCGTGGGCGTGGACCCGACCCTGCGCGAAGTGATCTTCTCCAAGTTCTACCAACCGGGCGAGTTGGGCAAACACTCCACCAGCAAGTCACGTTTCAAAGGCGGCGGCGCCGGGCTGGGGCTGGCGTTATCAAAAGGCATTGTTGAAGCGCATGGCGGTCGCATTTGGGTAGAAAGCCCCGGATACGATGAAATCAATTTCCCCGGCAGTCAGTTCCACGTCATCCTGCCGCTTGCCAAACCAGCCGAAGGGGAAAAACAGAGACTCGGAGAGCCGGTCAATCTGGAGATCGGCGAAGCAAAGAGCAAAAAAGAATAAAAATCGGATGGCGTCGCCATCCGTTTTTTTATCAATTATATTTCTTTTCGATATACGCGATGATTCTTATATTCCACCCCATTCAAATTTTTCAAGTCTGCGCGCATGTGCTCAGTGGTCTCCGCCACTTGCGTCATTTCCACCTGGACGAACTGCTTGAACTCCAACAAGGTATTTCCCATGGCGTAATATAACAGCGCATTGCCGCCATGTCCTTGATACTCTGGCAGGATGCCCATACCATTCACCGAAACTGTATTCGTGCGGCGGATCTCCATCAAAATATCAAGTAAACCGAACGGAAATAGTTTTCCCTTTGCACGCTGCATAGCGGCAGAAACATCGTGGAACGCGAACAGGAAGCCAACCACCTTTTCCTCATGCGTGACGATCTTGATCAGGCGGTGGTCGGCAATCGTCATGATATTCTCCACCACAAAATCGATCTCGCGCTGGGTTAATGGGTAATATTCCCAATTATGCACGAATGCATCGTTGTAGGCAGTACCAATGCGGTCTGCCCATGTCAGTAATTCCTTCTTGTTCTTGAATGTCTTGATCTCTAAATGCCCGCGCTGCATCACACGTTCAGTGATCCGCTTTACACGTTCGGGGATATTGAACTTATCAGCGGGCAGATAACAGGA
>JBAIYF010000705.1:0-2267 GCA_037916115.1 Anaerolineales bacterium | reverse complement strand
CCTGGTGGTTGAAATGGACGGCGAACTATTCACGCCGCCCATTCAGTGTGGGCTGCTGGCAGGAACCTTCCGAGCGGAGTTGCTTCAAAGCGGCAAAATCAAAGAACGGGTCATAAAGGTGGAAGAGCTGAAAACGTGTTCAAAAGTATTTTTGATCAACTCGGTGCGAAAGTGGATTGAGGTAAAGATCAAGGAATAGTCAGGACTAATTGCCAGAGGAGAGAAAGGTATCTCGAAGCGTGGCAGTCGTCCCGAAGAAAGCGGCGCGGTCACTTCATCAAACGGCGTGATGTGTAAAGCAGCATCCAATACAAAAGGGCAAACGCGGCAGCAAAGATCATCACGTTCCAGATGTTGGTGTAAGCGTCACCCACTGCAAGACGCGCGATGGTGGTGATGGGCGAAATTCCCAGCATGGTGCTGATGCCAATGCCCGCCAGCAAAATAAGCGAGTAGATGAATTGTGAACGTTCGCGGTCCTGTAAAAAAGAGGCTGTCATGGCTGCGGATGTGGAAGTGATGCCTGACATCACAAGTGCAAGCAACAACACTAAAAATTGATTTTGAACCACGGTTCCGTTCACGTGAAGTAGGGCAAGCCATGCAGCACACTGCACGATTGCCAACAGCACCGCCGAAGCGATCTTGGCGCTGATCATTCCGCTGATGGTAAGCGGGGCGGAAAGAAGTGTTTGTAAAGTTTTGCTTTCCACTTCCTCTGTAATCATATCAATGGACATGCTGCCCGCAACGAATGCCGGAAAGAACATGAGCATGGGTATCAGAATGGAATACACAAACTCGAACGAAGTAGCGGGCTTGCCGCGCAGGTCTGTATAGCGGACTTCAATGCCGTTCTGCGCACGCAAATTGTTTTCGTATTGTTTGAGCGATTCTTGTATGACCATACGAATCAGAGAACTGACTGCGTCCTGCTCTGGCAGGTAGAGTTTGACCTCGGTCAAACCGTTCGAATTACGCGGAGCATCAATAAAAGCAAGGATCTCTCCACCATAAAAAGCGCTCTGCGCCGACTGCAGGTCATCGAACGAAACAACATTGATACCGCGCTCACGCATAAGTGAAGCCAGTGTGTCATCTGCTGAATTGACGACACCAATGCGGATATTTTCGCCGCTGAAGCGCAAAATGGTATCAGCATCGTAAAGAGATAACATACCCAACAGCAAGCCAGACGAGAAAGATGCGATAAAGAATTGGATCAGGATCGAAATGACGATGGTACGGTCACGCAGCACAGAGGCAAGTTCTTTTTTGATAACGGCAAATATCGGCAGCATTACATACCTCCCTGCAAGATGGAAGCATTGTATATAAAGTGAAGAATCGTCCCGACCCCGAGGGCAAGCCAGTATGGGAATTTGAGCTTTATTCTCAACAGATTGACAATGGCAACGAAAATGAAGTGCGCCGTCAAAGGGATCAGCAGGAACACACCCGCCTCGAACAATGCACTCGAAACGTTCGCCTCCGAGACGAAACTAACAGAGGCAAAGACCAGCAGTTTTTCACCGACCAGGAATCCCAATGCAGAAAGAAACGAAAGCCCGATGATCTGCCGTGCCGATTTCAGTACCCCGCGTTCGGCAAGCACAACGATTCCCACCGTTTTGACCAGTTCTTCAATAAATGCCGAAGCGAATAACACCGCGCCGATGATCAACCCCGCAGGCAAATTCGTGGCAAAAGCCAGCATGACCACCTGCGCCATGTACACAGCCGGTATCACCAGGAAACTCCATAAGGTGACAGAGAACCACGGCTGCGAGTGCGCCATCATCAAATAAATGGCGTCGCCAATCTTGCGTGTGATGGGTTTGTAACCCATTAAAAATTCTTCGTTGAGCAGGCGCGTCCCGGCGAATACAGCAAAGCCGAATATTGCTGTCATTGGAAGGGATGGCAAAAAATATTCACGCCACCCGAAAGGCTCAAGCCGGTACATCTTCACCGCCAATGTCAGTGGAGAAATATAGGCAAGGTCGCTGCTGTTCGTGAACATTGCCGGGAATACCAGATACGCCGTCGTCAGCGTGGTGACGAGCATGGAGATAAAAGTTGTGTCTTTGAACGTACGGTAGAATAATGGCACCATCAAATAGATGGCAAAAATGAATAGTGTGGTCGGCGCGAAGATCGCCAGCGCCAATGCGATATTGGCATTCGTAAGATAGGCGATCACCACCGTCGTTGAAAGCGCAAAGACCGCGTATGGCAACATTTTGCCGAGGATGATCTGGAACGGG
>JBAIYF010000704.1:0-1950 GCA_037916115.1 Anaerolineales bacterium | reverse complement strand
AAATATTTTTTGACGATTCTCACTGCGTTGCCGATTCCATCCTCCGAGCGGATCAGCCTCCCAAGCGACTCTGCCTTTCGCCTGATCTGCGCTTCACCTGCGGACCTTTGAATTGCTTCTGCCAATTGACCTGTTGTCAACGATTTGGCTTGAATCGGCTTCACACCGACACCCAACTCATAGACACGTTCCCCCCAAAAGCGTTGATCGACAATGAACGGGACGATGATCGTTGGCACACCTACCCGCAAACCTTCGGCGGTTGTCCCTGCGCCGCCATGGTGAATGACCACTGACATGCGCGGAAAGAGCCAGCCATGCGGTGCGGAGTCCAGCACGAAGATATTTTTTGGCGCATTGGTCGCAGTCAAGCCGCCCCAGCCTGTGGCAAGCACGCCGCGTTGACCGCTCTTCAATAACGCTTCAAGCACAAGGGTTGTAAGGCGTTCGGGGTCGCGCCCTGCCATGCTGCCAAACCCAACATACACAGGCGACTCGCCTTGCGCGAGAAAATCTTCTAGGTCAGCGGGTGGCTGCCATGTTGATTGCGAGTCTTCGAACCAATACCCGGTGATGTGAACGTTATCTGACCAATCGCGCGGATGGGGAATCACGTTCGGGCTGTAGGCACTCAGCAAAAGGGTGGATGTCAAAATGTGATGAAAGTCTGAAGCGTTCATGCGTTGCAAGCCAAAGCGCTCGCGGAATTCGTTCACAAAGGGGCGATACCATTGCCAGATGATATTCAACATCGCAAACCCAGAGAAGCGGTTGTGCATCCCGCCAAGATTCTTTTGGGTGATCCAGCCTGGGGCGGGAAAGTCGCGCGTTGGGAGGACGGGTGTCGGCTCGATAAGGATGAGCGGGATGTTGCATATCTCGGCGATCGTTTTTCCGAACGGGGCAAAGACCGCCAGGGTGATGAGCGCGTCGGCGGTGCGGCAGGCTTCCAGCAAGTCTTCTGACATTTGGATGGCAACCTGCCCAACCATCTGTCGCATGTCGCGAATCGAGTGCAGCGGGTTGGTGCTGCCTTTTTCCATGAAGGCTAGCCCCGTCTCGCCTGCCATGATCTTTTGCACATCCCCGCGCAAAGGCTGGAAGGGAATATCTTGCTCGCGGATCAAGTCGGCAAAATTCTGCGGAGCCGCCAGGAGGATTTCGAAGCCGCTGCTTTGCAAACCATTGCCCAATCGAATGCAGGGCTGGATGTCGCCTTGAGAACCCGCACCGAAAATAACGATTCGCATTTTCTCTCCACTACATGGAAGTTCGCCGCCAGATTTCAAGGCAGGGGTACATCCGCTTGACTTGAATTCCAGCATTTGTAACGAGACCGGTGAACCCTTTTTGGACCTTGTACAACCCAAAGCAATCGAGCCCTCCGATGGTACATAGCCCTTCCTCCCAGTTGATATGGGTGAAACAGTGCAAGGCACAGGCGCGTGTTTCAAAGATCAAAGCCAGATCAGGTTCGATATCCGCTTGCCAGGAATTAAAAGTAGTTTCATAAACAGTTTGCAAGAAAGACTCCAATTTTGTCGTCTCCAATCCTGCGGGCAGACTCACGATCAGGCTCAGGTCAATGTCTGAGTTCGGGCGGGCGCCGCCAGCCGGTCCGCGTGAGCCGTGTACGACAATCCGGGTAATGTTTGGATGAACTACCAGGTTGGCGGTCTGAAGCAGTGCATACGTGGAAGGCAGAAGTTGCGCAAAGGTAGGTGAAAAGTTCATCGGAGGTTCCATCGATTGGGGGACAAGCAAGAGTCTGCGTACCTTTTGCAGGGGAGAAGGTTCTTCCTGTTAGCTCTAGTTTGAAAATTTAATCTTCAAACCAATATGCAGACTTCTTTGTTTTTTTGTTTCCCCCTTGATCTACTCTTTGATATTTCTAAACAATGCCACCGTCATCAATAAATTTGCCAGAGCAATGGATGGAAAGACTGCCTG
>JBAIYF010000703.1:0-2135 GCA_037916115.1 Anaerolineales bacterium | reverse complement strand
GCCGCACCGACGATGGTGAAGGTCTCAGCTTCAAAGTTACCCTCTTTGATGGTTACTTTTGCACCAACCGAGATCACATCGTGTTTTTTGCTCTTTCCATTATCTTCAATGATCTGGGCAGTGGCGAGCAGGTGATCCAATTCCTGAATACGCCCTTCGACAAAAGCCTGTTCATTCTTGGCGGCTTCATACTCGGCGTTCTCAATCAGTTCGCCGCCTTCCATCGCTTCATGAAGGCGCTCGGCAACTTCCTGGCGCTTTACAGTCTGCAGGTGTTTGAGTTCCTCCTGCAGCTTTTCGTAACCCTCTTTGGTAAGGAAATTGGTTGGCATGATTTTGTCCTGCAAAATGAATTTTGCATCCCCTACCGAGATGCAATGATTAAAAATTTCCGGTGGCTCTTCCGGAAAATCGCGCATACTATATCATGAATTATAGCCTGTTTCAAGCCCCAAAAGTAGTACTTTAGGATGTCATGTTCTATTCCAGAAAGGCATTCCACTAAATTCAGAGACAAGTCGGTTGATTTGTCCCCTCATCGCCCGTGGACTTTTGAAAAGGGAGGATATTTGGGATTCATATGCCAGAACCGCCTCTTTCCATGACCGGAGGCCTGCCCGGCTCACCCGTTCAACCTTTTTCTGCATCCCAACCGTCAACGGATTCAGATGCTCGGGAGTATTAAAGTAATAAGGAATATCCGCCACATAGTGCAACGGGCGGTTCAACAACTCTGCCGCCCGGCGGACAGTGACATGGTCTACGTGTTTGCCAATGCCAAGTTGGCAGATCAGCTCATCGTCTGGTTTGAGGCGGGCGGAAATGGCAGTGGCGATCTGGGCAGGCAGGTCTGCCTCCCCCGGGAGCGGGTCCACAAATATTTCAAAGTAAAGCCAATCCCCCGTCTTATCTTGCCGATAGATGCAATCCAGAAAGTCAAAGTAGTGGGTTTTTGCGCCCAAAATTGCAGCCGCGTTCCGATCCTCGGCTCTGCGACCATCTACAACTTCTTCAGCCGAAGACATGCCCCATTGATAATGCAGGTATTGGGCGAACATTGAAAGGTCTTTGGTTGGTGGATAGCCGCACATGATTGTCCAGATCTCAACCGGGTTACCCGCCTGTACCTGGTCGTAAAGCCAGCCCCCGGCAGAAAGGGCGGCATCGTCGAGATGGGGAGAAAGATATATCCAGCGCATGAGGCATTTTTACCATAAAATAGCAATGCGGCTTTTTATCCCTTTCATTTACACTTGTCAAAGTTATGGATAAAAATATGAATGAACGACGCAAGCAGGAACGGAAAACTCTGGTAGCCTACACACAGGTCTTTGACCTGTATGGCGGCAATCTGCTCGGTTATCTGGGTGACTTGACCGCTTCTGGTGCGATGATCATCAGCGAAAAGCCGATGAAGACGGATACCCAGATCACACTTGCCATCGAAATACCAGAACTGCCCGAAGTTCGAGCGACTCGTATGAGCATTATGGCACGGGTGGCTTGGTGCCAGCAGGACCTCAGCCCGCAATATTTCAACATTGGTTTTGAATTTAAGGATGTCAATGATGAGCATAAAAAGCTGATCGAGACCATCATTCAAAACTATCAATTCCGGCGGGATGTGCCCCAATACCCCCAGCGCGGACCGGGACCTAAATAACCAAAAGACAGCCTGAAAATGGCTGTCTTTTTTTATGTTAAACTCCCTGCATGGTTGTCGCGAAAACCCTATTCTTCTCTGCGCCAAAACAATTGGAAATTCGTGAAATAACCCTGCCGCCCTTGAAGGACGATGAAGTGCTGGTGGAGTCGATTTGTTCCGCCATCAGCGCCGGGACGGAGATGCTGGTCTATCGCGGACAGTTCCCACAACTGGCAGATGTGCATGATACCGTCAGCAGTGAGTTGAAGTATCCGCTGGCGTATGGGTATGCTTGTGTAGGACGGGTTCGGGAAATTGGGAAATTGGTACATTCGGAATGGGTGGATAAACTGGTCTTTTCGTTTCAACCACATACATCGCACTTTGTGACAAAACCTGAAAATCTATTTGCCATTCCCGATTCCCTTTCTGCTGAAAATGCCTGCTTCCTCCCAAACATGGAAACGGCTGTGAATTTAGTTCAAGATGG
>JBAIYF010000702.1:0-6985 GCA_037916115.1 Anaerolineales bacterium | reverse complement strand
GTTTCGGTCATCAACATAAGAATGAAACCGATGATGCCGAGTGTGTGCCCGAAGAGTTCGCTGGCGGCGGGGATTTCACGCGTCCAGAGAACGACCAGCCCATAACCTGCACCGATGATGACGCAGGTTATGAATGCAAGCCAGAGTTCGATGTTTCCACGAAGCATTGTTGTTGCCCTCCCGAGGCTGTTGATGTGACCATTGACGATAGACAATGGACGATGGAACTGTAGGTCACGTTTATAACGTGATATTTTTAAAATGAGAGCAAAAGGGTTATAACGTTTCTACACCACCTGCCGCGACCAGAAATCCACGATCACATCGGCTACTTTGACATTTTTTGAAAGAAGCTTTTCGCGGATAGGGGAAATATCGATCTTTTCGGCAATGATCTTTTGCAAAGGCATGGATATTTTTTGATCGCCCATCACCACTGCTCCGATGAGGTGGTCTTCCCCCACCAACAAACGGACGCGGTTCACATCGAAGCCGCTTTGCGCTACGATGGCATCGGGCAGCTGCCGCCAGGTCTCGCTGTCGCCGCGCGCAATGCCCACAATATCTTCATCACGCCCATGCCCAACGGCACCGATGATGGTGGTGGTCAGCCCGGCGAGGCGGGTAACATTGAACGGCGCAGATTTGATATACGGCTGTTTTTGCCCCGCCATGTTCAACCCTGCAATGCGTCCCTGATCTTTGGCGGGGTTCCACAAGCTATCCAGCACTGAGCGCCCGGTCAGCGGGTCGTATGCTTGAGCTACATCTCCAGCGGCGTAAATATCGGGGTCATTGGTCTGCATATATTCATTGACGAGTATGCCGCGATCGATGGCGAGGTTGGCGGTTTGAGCCAGCTCAAGCCGCGGCTTGATTCCCACCGCATATGCCACCAGGTCACACTTTAGAGTCTGTCCATTCAACAGACGTACCCCACGCACTCTGCCAGACTTGCCGATGATTTCCTGCACTTCAGAACGAAAGTGCAGTTCCACACCCTCAGCTTGTAGCCTGCCTTCCACAATACGCGACTCGTGTTCATCGAGCACGTTGCTCCAATAGCGGGTTCCGCGCAGTAGATAATGAACATACATACCACGTGCAAGCAAGCCTTCAGTCAGTTCAAGAGCGGTAATGCCGCCGCCGATCACAATCGCCGTCCGCCCGCGTTTGGCATGCTTCAAAATCCCACGTGCGTCTTCAAGGTGGTCGAGCTTCATCACACCTTGCAAATTCGCACCGGGCACGGTCAAGGGGATGGCAGAGGCTCCGGTTGCAATGAGCAGTTTGTCATATGTCAGAGGCGTTCTTTCATCCAATAAAAGGGTTTTATGTTCGCGGTCAAGTTCAGTCACTCGCGCCATTTTGTAGTGGAAATTCAGGCGGGTGTAATCTTCACGCGTTTTTGGAAAAAGAGTTTTATCCTGCACTTCACCGGTGAGGACATATGCCAAACCGGGGCGGGAATAATAGCCATGCGGGTCATCGCCCACCATGATGATTTCGCCGCTTCTCTCCACGCCGCGAATTGATTCAACCGCCGAAATGCCTGCCACGCCGGTACCGATGATGACGTATCTCATGATGCTCTACCCGTGAAGAGATCTGTCTTTTCAAATCGCAGCACCCCACGCGGACATCTCGCCACGCACTCGCCGCAAGTTAAGCACTCGCTATGTTTGACCGGTTCACCCTTCCACGCATGTGTGCGCACGTCGATGCCGATCGGACAGTTGTAATTACAGATGCCGCATTGCACACAGCGGCTGGGATCCGGGACGACCTGCCCGGTTGAGGCGGTTTCGTGACGGCTGGCATTGGTTTTAAATACATTAAGAATGGACAATTTCGACCTCCACTAGAAGTGTCGCTGATCTTGCATGAAAGTTACGGGACATTTGTATTAAATTCTAAATCTGCCTCAATGTGTCGAAACAGTGTCAGATGTCATAAAAACCACTTCATGAAATGCGATTGCAATTAATAGAAAGCAAACCTATAAAGTCTAATTTCACCCTCTTAATAAAAAAAACAGGACCGTCTCACGACGATCCTGTTTGGTTCGCAAAACTTGGTTGTCTTACGAAAGGGGTACTACGTTGGCAGCCTGCAAGCCTTTAGGACCTTCTTCGATGGAGAACTCCACCTTCTGTTCGGCTTCCAACTTGCGGTAGCCGTCGGTCTGAATGGCAGAGAAGTGGACGAACACATCCTCACCACCGTCGCGACCGATGAAGCCGTAGCCCTTTGTCGCATTGAACCACTTGACAGTTCCAACAATACGTTCTGACATCTTTCTGTACTCCTGCTTTGAAAAAATTTATGCCCGTCCACCATTGCGCTTTCTTAGGCGGGTCGGGCACGTGAGCGCAAGATTATCATGCCTATTTGGCAGTGTCAAGATTTTATGAAAAATGGCTCGTATTACATGACGATAAGCGATTTTCAATCGCACATCGTCCTTCGTTCAAATCTTATAAGCCCGGAATAATGAACGGGGTTTTACGCCTGTATTCCGCATAGGCTTCGCCAAATTCGCGTAAAAGTTTGCGCTCTTCAAAGTATGCGCCAATGAACACATACAATGTGACACCAACGTACAAGGCAAGTGAATTTTGGCTCATATTCGGCGACAACCAGATGAAAAGCAGGCTAAACGTGTACAGCGGATGCCTTACCACTTTGTATAATCCACGGGTGATGAGGGTGGATGGTGTATCCTTTTCCTCAAACAACTGACGCAGACCAATAAAGGAAAGCGTATCGGTTTGCAGGAGGGCAACAAGCAGCAACAAGGCAGAAAGTCCCTGCCCTGCCAGCATGAAATAACTCCACGGGGCAGGGACTTGATAGAGCGGCAAAGTAGGCAGGGTGGCGGAGAGGTACAGGATCGGCAGGAAGGTCACCCCGGCGAAGAGGTTATACACCAACCGGTACATGCGCCCGATGTTGAAAAGATCCTTGGCGAGGTGCGAGGCGAGGAAGGAATGAACCGCGCCCCAGACGGCGAGTGAGAGAAGGATGATGAATATGCTGTTCATATCCTTTTAGATGCAGTGTGGGCAGGTTTGGTTACATAGAGCAGACTATAGACAACCGACCGTGGATGACAAAAAAGCGGATGGCTCTCGCCATCCGCTTTTCTACTATACCAATTTACCAATCTACCCCATCCCAAACGCCGCCAGTTCCGTCGTCTCTCCACCAGCCTGCACGAGATAGTAGGGCATCCATGCCACACCAAAGATGTTGACGTACACATCGGTCTTCTTAGGGTTGATGGTCACCTCGCTGGTATCACTGGCAACATTGCCCCACTTGTCGTTGACTTCACGGATGAGGTCATCGCGCTGACGTTCGAGGTCAGCTAGATCCTTTTTATATTGCGCAATGGCTTCCTCAGACTCGCGCACTTCCTCTTTTGCGTTTTGCGCCATGCGATATTTTGAGACCGAGGTGGAGAGACTCTTCTTGCGCCCAATCCCCAACAACCCAGCCACCGCCTCGGCACCGCTCAGACCAGTTTCGAGGTTGCGATTGCGCAGGTCTTCCTCGTCCTGCCGCAATTCGCGTTCCTCACGGTAGAGTTTATCTTCAAGGGATTTGATCTTCTTATCAATCGAGGCGGCCTTCTTTTCGATCTCTGCATCACGGAGTTCACGGGCGGCATCTGCACAGGCTTTCATGAAATCTGCCTGGCTGACATCGGGTCCGGCGAAGACTTTGAGCGCCTTGTTGGAGCGTGCGGTAACCGATGAATTGCGGAAGACCCAGTCGGTGAAGTCCTTTTGCAAGGCGGTCATCAACTTGGAGTCGTTGAGCGGCGGTTCGATGGAGCCGTATTTAGAAGAGGGAACCGGACCGCTTTCGAGTTTATCAAGCGGTGGACCCGCATAGGGGAAATCATCCCAGCGGACAATGCCGCGACGGTCGAGGCTGCTTACTAAAACGGTCTTGGTCACTTCAGTATCCACACCGTATTTCCGGTCAAGGATGCGGATCTGGGCGGAGGCCAGCAGCACGGGGCGGTAGACTGTCCCTGCAATGCTGGCGCCGTATGCCTGCGGTTTTCCAACTGCATTGAACGCCTCAGAGAGACTGTAATTCTGTGGAAGGTAATACTCGCGGATACCCGCCGGAAGATTCGGTTTGGTTGCGGTTCCATTGGACGTGGAAGCGGATGCCATACTACGGGGCGGAGTTTGCGGTTTGGGCTGGGCGGCGACCGGAACTGCCACAGGCTGGACGTGGTCCACAGGAGGCGGAGGTGTGGTTGAAATTTTGGGTGCAGCGGCAGGCATCGGCTTGGAAAGAGCCGCAGGCGTTTCCGTCACTGCATCCACACCGGCAAGTTCGTTCAAATCGCGGATCTGTGTGCGGGTCATCGGTCCGGCGAGGAAGTTCATCACCCAGCGGGTTTGGAAGAGTACAGGGTTTTTATCGTGAACGTTGTTCATGACGAAGACACGCTTGCCGAGTGAGGAGATGAGTTTGTCCATCTCGGCGCGCGAGAAGCCGCCCGCCAAACTTTCAAGCCCATCAAGCAAACGATTCTTGTCGCGCTCGGTTTGCAGTTTGCCAATGAACCAGGTGCCGGTGTTCGAGAGCGCTTTGTAATCGAGGTCCACCGGGTTTTGGGTGGCGAGCAAAATGCCTAAACCAAATGCACGTGCCTGCTTAAGCATGCGCAGCAGCGGCAGTTTGGAGGGCGGGTTGGCGGTGGGAGGCAGGTAGCCGTAGATCTCGTCCATGTAAAGCAGGGCGCGCAAGGCGGTGGAGCCTTTTTGAGTGCGCATCCAGGTTTCGACGGCAGAGAGTAACAGTGTGGTAAAGAACATGCGCTCGCCATCGGAGAGATGGGCAAGGTAGAAAATGCTGTGACGGGGCGTGCCGTCGGCAGTGAAGAGCAGGGATTGAATATCGAGCGATTGACCATCGCGCCATGCCTGAAAAGCAGGCGCAGCGAGAATGTTGTTGAGGGTCATCGCTAGTTCCATGCGGTCTTTTGGCGGGAAGAAGGTATCGACAGGGAATGCGCCGAGTTTATCGAAAGGCGGTGTTTGGGTTTGCAGGATAAGTTCTTCAAGATCGATGCTTTGCCCCTTGCTCCAATGTTCCTCGAAAATATTGGAAAGCAAAATATGCTCACGCGAGCGGATCGGGTCGAGGTCGGTCATGCCCACCAAGCCAAGCAGCGCAGTCACGGTGCTGGTGATGCGTTCGCGCAGTACTTCGCGGTTTTCCTCCCAGTCGATCTCGGGTGCGGCAAGAGAAGAAAGCACACTGACGGGAATGCCCGAATCAGAGCCGGGGGTGAAGATCGAGAATTGTGCCGAGTTCTTCAGGTCGAGGATGCGTTCGGGGGTCATGCCCCATTCTTTGAGTCCATTCTTCCAAGCGGTGGCGGCTTCTGTAGCGGCTTGCTCAGGGGTCTTGTTGGCGCGGCGCACAACTTCGGGGTCGATCCACGGCTGGAAATCTGATGGCAAAAGTTCGGGGAAGTGCAGGAGCAGGTTGGTCAGGTCGCCTTTGGGGTCAATGATGATAGCGGGCACACCGTTGAGCGCAGCTTCTTCAAGCAGGGCAATACACAAACCGGTCTTGCCTGAGCCGGTCATACCGGTGACAACAGCATGTGTGGTCAGGTCAGCCGAGTCGTAGTTGAGGTCGGTGGTGGTCAGTTTGGCGGTCTTGGGGTCGAACAGGCGTCCGAGGAAGAATTCGGTCATGTGCGTCTCTCCTGTGTGAAGTCACCGTAATAAACAGAGATGAACGATGATGTTCTCTCTTGGTTAGAACGTTCGTGCTAGACAGTTAATTTAACCCATTTTATGTCAAATAGCAAATAAAAAAACTGCGAGGGGCTGCCTCGCAGTTTCCAATTAATCGTCTCCTCCGCCGCCGCCACCACTGCCGCTGTGGTCATCATTGGTGGCATCATCATTGGAATTGCTGCCGGAGTTGTCGTCGTTCGAATTCTCCTTACCAGAGGAACCACCGCCATTCGAATTAGATCCCGAAGACGACCCGCCAGATGATGGAGCAATCGTACAGGAATCCTCGCTCTCGACCTCCAACGCAATGAATTTTCCATCGGCAGCATAATACCCCTTTACCTCTACTTTAGCGCCAACGCACAATGCTCCGCTTACATTTGAATTTTCCAAATATACGGTCATGCCATTGATGACAATGCTGGATGATGTAACAGTCTCAAGCATGCCCTTAACCTCATACTCGACCCGTTTGGTGGCGATCGCATCACTACCAGGTTTTGTGCCTGCCTCTGTTACCGGAGCCGTTTCCCCGCCCTGAGTTGACTCTGACTCGGTTTCCACTTCAATGGGTTTGCCTGAAGGCACCACCGACCCAGCGGGCAAAAGTTCCATTGTAATGAGTTCCACATACCCCTGAGCATTTGTCCGCCCGCTGACGATGACCGCATCGCCATTTTCAGGCAGGGTCATGTTCGCTGGCAGGATGACTTGCAAGCCGGAAACATAGGTCTGTCCGTTCACTTGCATGAAGACACCAGCAAACTCGATCACCTCGTGCCGCCCGTCTGCAAGCAGTTCATTGGCTTCATGCAAACGCTCGTTCTCGAATTCATTTGCTAGCAATTCCCGTGCCTCGGCATCGAAGATGAAGAACAAGCGCACATTTTCCCAACCGCGTTTGACCGGGTACAAACGTTCACCCGGCAGAGCCGAAGCAGACGCGCTTAACAACCCATTGCCGCTCAACAAAAAGATGGCTGCCAGCGTAAAAGAAATTGCCAATCTTTGGAATAGCGGAATGACACGTCTGCGCGGAGCCGAGCGCATTTCACGCAATTCTGCAGCACGCTGCAACACGCGTGCGCGGGAACGCAGCACCACATCCTGCGATGGTTCAGGGACAGCCATTGCCCGGGCTTTGACGGATGTTTCAAGGATGGGGCGCAATTCGTCCCTGTATTCCGGGAAGCGTGCAAGGGCGGTTT
>JBAIYF010000701.1:0-3779 GCA_037916115.1 Anaerolineales bacterium | reverse complement strand
TGCGCTTCACACATTCGGTCTTTGCCGGGTATCTTGCCGGTCATGCATTGACCATTTACAACGCAGACGAAGTCCTGCTCAACCAGCCCGATTGGTCGGGCAAATATCTTGCCATGCGTTACATTGCCGCACTTGGCGATGCCAGCCGCCTGGTACAAACCCTACTTGAATATTCGCGCCTGCCCATGCACCGTCCGCTCTTTGCAGCGGCACGCTGGCTAAGAGAGGCGCCCAAGAACGCCCCCTGGCGCGGCAAGATGTTCGGGACACTCGCCGCCATTATGCAGACGGAAGGCATCCCGATCAGCCTGCGGGCACAAGCCATGGCAGCTTTTGTTTACAGCCGCGACTCCAACACTGCGCTCCTATTCCGCCAGTTCGCGGCGTCCAATTCATTTGAACTTGCTCATATCGCGATCCTTGGCATTGGCGCAGTGCGCGATACCAAGGCACTTAAGTTACTTGAAGACGCACTCAACGCACCCAGCCTTGCTGTCAAACGCGCCGCGTGCATGGCGCTTGCCGCCATCAATAACAACGAATCGCTTGAGATCGTTGCACATGCCTTGCTCAGCGGTGAAGAGGATATTCGCCGTGCCGCCGCCGAAGCGCTGGCAAACGACCCGAAGGAAGGTCATGCCATGCTGCAGGACGGCATCACCATCAACGACATTCTTCTGCGCCGTGCTGCAGTCTATGGTTTAGGACGCGTCCGCGAGCCATGGGCGATGGACCTTCTAAAGAAAGTTCAGATCGAAGACGAACAATGGGTCGTTCGCAACGCCGCGACAGAAGTATTGGATATGAAGACCCAAAGCGAAACTTATGTTCCCATGAAACGCCCCGCCCCCCATGAAACCCCATGGCTGGTGGAATTCGCTGCCAAGAAGGGCATGGGTGTGTCGCCGGGCGTCCCCGCCACAGATATTCTTTTGCTGGCATTGAAGGACGAGAATATTGAGGTCCGCATGGCAGCGCTGCTATTCCTCAAACAAACTCCACAGGATGTGGTTCTCCGGAATATTTACGAGGTCATGTACAAAGATGACCCGGAAATCCGCGAAGTCGCCTATTACATCCTTTGGGAACTCGGTGTTGCAGGTGTAAAACTGCCCGACCCCAGCGAATACGGATTAGGTTAATATGCTCATCATCAATGCAAACGTCATCACATGGGAAACTCCCAACCGCATCCTTGCCAACCATGCCATCCTGATCGAAGGCGGTAAGATCAAGGATGTCGGATCCACCCGTTCCCTAACCGCCAAATACCCAAAGGCAAAAACAACCGACGCGAACGGTCAATACGTAATGCCGGGCGGCATCTGCGCCCACACGCACTTCTATGGCGCATTTGCGCGCGGCATGGCAATTCCCGGACCTGCGCCAAAAGACTTCCCCGAAATTCTCAAAAAACTCTGGTGGCCCCTCGACCGCTCACTGGACTCTGAAGGCGTCCGCTACTCGGCGCTGGTCTGCCTGGTGGATGCGATCAAGCACGGCACCACCACCCTCTTTGACCATCACGCCTCCCCCAACGCCCTTGAAGGTTCGCTTGACGTCATCGCTGATGCAGTAGACAAAAGCGGACTGCGAGCCGTGCTATGCTACGAAGTTACCGACCGTGACGGCGTGGAAAAAGCGAATGCGGGAATTGAAGAAAACGTGCGCTTCATGAAGCGCCTCGCCTCAAATCCGCACCCGAGGTTGGGTGCCGCTTTTGGGCTGCATGCCAGTCTGACACTTTCCGGCAGAACACTTCAGGCATGCGCATCCTCTGCCCCAGAAGGGACAGGCTTCCACGTCCACACCGCCGAGCATGAGTCAGACGAATATGACAGCCTGCAAAAATCTGACATGCGCGTCGTGGATAGACTTCTCAAACATGGCATACTCGGACCCAAAACCATCACCGCGCATGGCGTCCACTTCGACGCCCGTGAAATGGATATTCTCGCCGAAAATGAAACCTGGCTTTCCCACCAGCCGCGCTCGAACATGAACAACGGAGTCGGCACCGCCCAGATCGAATCCATGATGCGCATGGGCGTAAAGGTCTGCCTTGGCAACGACGGTTTCACCAACTCCATGTGGGATGATTGGAAAGCGGCATACCTGCTCCACAAAGCCGAGCACCGCGACCCGCGCCGCATGGGCGGGTACGATGTTCAACAAATGGCGATCTACAACAACACCGCTCTCGCGCAAGCATACTTCCCGAATGAACCCATTGGACAGATCATTCCCGGCGCTGCTGCCGACCTGATCTTTGTGGATTATCACCCCTACACCGAACTCACCGACGGCAACCTGCCATGGCATATCATTTTTGGCTTCCAGCAGAGCATGGTCACGAGCACCATGGTGGCAGGAAAATTCCTGATGAAAGACCGTGAACTGCTCACACTCAACGAAGCCGAGATCGCCGCCCGCGCAAGGGAAATTGCCCCGCGCATTTGGAAAAAGTACGAAGAAGAAGTCAGCAAGTCATCCTAAAACAACAACGGAGAGAGAAACATGGAGAATGAATCCATACTTTTATCCATTGCCGTGCTTGGCGGTACAGGCAAGGAAGGCAAAGGTCTTGCCTATCGCTGGGCAAAAGCGGGGTATCACGTCCTGATCGGCTCACGCACAGAAGAAAAAGCTGTTGCCGCTGCAAAAGAGGTCAGTGAAATGCTTGGAGATGGCGTCTCCGTCACTGGAATGGACAACCTCAAAGCAGCGAAAGAGGCGAACATCGTCGTGTTGACTGTTCCCTATGCCGCACATCGCTCCACCTTGGAATCCGTCAAAGATGCGCTTCAAGGAAAGATTCTTGTGGATGTGACCGTTCCGCTTGTGCCGCCCAAGGTTTCGACCGTACAAATGCCCGCCGCCGGGTCTGCCGCCCAAGAGGCGCGCGAAATTCTCGGCGAAGGCGTGGAAGTTTGCGCTGCATTCCAGAATATTTCTCACGAACACTTGCTCGGCGAAGAAGGTGTGGAGTGTGATGTGCTCGTCACCGGCACCAGCAAAGATGCCCGTACAGATGTCATCAAACTGGTGGAAGCCGCCGGGCTGCGAGGCTGGGATGCGGGACCCATTGAAAACTCTGTTGTAGTTGAAGGGTTGACCAGTGTTTTGATCGGCATCAACAAAAAATACGGTTCCACCCATGCGGGCATTAAGATCACAGGTGTTTCAAAGTAATCCGTGATGCGAAACGCGTAACTTTTACGCATTACGAACTACGCAATATGTCTCTCACTCTAACCGCCCTCAAGAATATTCCCCTCATCCGCCAAGGCGACCACCTGGCGGATATTCTTCTTAATGCCTTGCAAAACTCCAGAATTGAACTGCAGGACAACGATATTCTGGTGCTTGCCCAAAAGATCGTCAGCAAATCCGAAGGACGGATGGTCAATTTGAACGAGGTCACCCCTTCCCCTCGCGCAAATGAACTTGCCCCCCAGATCGAAAAAGACCCGCGCCTTGTGGAACTGATATTACAAGAATCCAACGAGGTGATGCGCGTCCGCAAAGGCGTGATCGTCGTGGAGCACAAATTGGGGTTTGTTTGCGCGAACGCCGGTATTGATCATTCCAACGTGATGGGTGAAGGAAACGCCCAGGAAGAATTTGTACTGCTCCTCCCAAAAGACCCGGATGGATCTGCAAAAAAACTCCGTGAAGAAATAAAACAAAAAACGGGAAAATCAATGGGTGTCATGATCATCGACTCACATGGGCGCGCCTGGCGTAACGGCACAGTCGGTTTATGTATCGGTTTAAGC
>JBAIYF010000700.1:0-7731 GCA_037916115.1 Anaerolineales bacterium | reverse complement strand
GAGAAGAACATGAAAGACCTGGTGGACTTGCCCAAGACCGCGAAATCTGAGATGAAGATCGTCCCGGTCAAACACATGGACGATGTCCTTGATATCGCGCTCGGCAAACAAAAAGTCATTGATCCGCCCAAGCCAAGAAAACGTCCGGACGAACAAGGCGAAGAATAGAAGAAGACTCAGCAGACCAAAAATTCCGACTGTAGACCACCCTCTATAGTCGGAGTTTTTTTGAGGCGGCATTGTGAAAATCAGCCAGATGAGTCGTATTCACAATGCGAGATAAAAGTCCTTGTTCATTTTTTCGTTTCACGTAGTAAAATCAACCTGAAAGAGTTTGACAATTTTGTTTTACTATTCATGGGGAAGGGATAGTACAAGAACGAAATCTCGAAAACTCCAACTGAGTCGAACAAGCAACAAGCTCTCTGAGGAGAACCCTATGAACAAACCGAAATCAAAATTCGATCAAAAGTGGAAGGTCATCCGCAAACAATCCATGGGATGGTGGAACCTTGTCGCCGAGCACGACCTGAAAAAGGTCGATAAAGCTGAAGATAAACTGAATAAGTTCATCACCATTCTTCAGGTGAAATACGGCTTTACCCGTGAGCAAGCCATTCTTGAAATTAACAAACACTGGGCGGCATTTAATCGGGCACAAAACGAAGCGGAAAAAGTGTAGGCTTCAAAGAAACCATAAGCCCCGGCTCGAACCGGGGCTGTTTTATTTAATCCATTAATTTCCAACCGCTTTTACAAAACTGACCAGACTTTCCATTCCTTTTGCAACTGGCTCAGCCTCAATATACTCATTTAGCGTATGCGCGCCATTGCCTGTGGTCACTCCCATCACCACAGCGGGGATATTGCGGCTCAACGGCACATTCGCATCTGTGGAACCCGTGGTCAATACGGCATTTACTCCATGTTCCTGCAGGCAATCCACAGCCAATTTTACAAGCGGATGATCAGCAGGTATTCCACCCGCGGGGCGTTCGCCAATGATCTCTGCCAGTATCTTTACGCCTTCATGATTCCAATGCAGGATAATGTCCTCTACTTGTGATACCACTTTTGCAAGCACTGCGGGGTCTTCCGAACGCAGGTCCAATTCACATTTGGATTCTGCTGCCAGCACGTTCACGCCTGTGCCACCCTGGATCACCCCTACATTCATTGTTGTGCGCGGCTCACGCGGCAGGCGGATATTTGTAAAGTGTGTGATCATCGCCGCAAGTTCATGCACCGCCGAAGGCTGCCCATAATCCGACCAGGAATGACCGCCGCGGGTTTTCGCTGTAATGCGATACCGCCGTACACCAATGGCGCGATGGAACACCTGCCCAAGCGCGAGTCCTTCTAATACCAAATACCCAATCACATCCTCACCGAAACGCTCGACCACCCCTCGCATTCCGCGCAGGTCGCCCAAGCCCTCTTCGCCCACATTTGCGACGAACCAGATGTCATGCCCAAGTTCAACCTTCCGTTCGCGGAGAGCCCAAAGGATGCCAAGCAACGCTGCAACTCCGATTGAATTATCGCCAATGCCCGGACCGTACACCTTCCCCGCCTCTTCCCGGACCTGAAGCCTGGTCCCCGCCGGAAACACCGTATCCAAGTGAGCGGATACGATCAACGCCTTTGCCTTTTTTTGTTTCCCCGGCAGCCGCCCGTAGACGTTGCCCAGCGAGTCCATGGAAACGTCTTCCAATTTTTCCTGAATGAACAGACCGCGCACAAACTCTCCACGCTGCCCCTCAGAGAAGGTGGGTGCGGGGATCTGTTGAATTTGAATGGCAAGGTCGAGGACGCGTTTGGACAGGTTCATGATAGTCTTTCCATTTTGTGATTTTGATGTTAAACCGTTCTCGCCATCTCTTGCAGGGAATGCAGGCGGGCTTCCGCCAGCCCGGGCATCACATCTAACAGCGAAAATGGGCCCGTCCCTTCGAGCTTTAGCGAAGCCGATACATTTCCATACAACGCCGCCATCAGCGGATCGTTGGTTCGTTGATAACCGGCGAGGAAACCGCCGCAGAAGGCGTCTCCAGCCCCGGTCGGGTCTGCGATGCGAGCCGGGTAGGCGGGCACCTCATATTTCTTTTTTCCGACCGCATCATATACCATCTGACCCAATGCGCCGCGTTTGATGACAACGATCCCCGGTCCATATCCGCTGACTTGCTGTGCCATCTCCCAAAGGTCATGACTCTCACCCCAAAACAAGGTGCGTATCTCATCTTCTGATGGCATAAAGGCAGTGATACCTTGCAGTACAATGCGCAGTTCACGCCAATAGTTTGTCTTCATGTAAAAGGGGTCTGGGTCGAGCGTAATGGTTTGGCTGGCGCTGCCTCTGAAAAGATTGATCAATTGACTCTGGCTGACAAAATCGAACGGGCAGAGATGCACAAACCGAATATCCCGATAGGTTTTGGGAACACCCAGGTGGTTTGGTGAAAGCGGATCTGGTTTGCGAATGTCCTTTGTCATTGCGTCCTGCGGGTGATACCCCAAAAGGGATTTTGGGAAGGTCATCTCACGGCGCGCAAAATGGGATACGGCATTCGAAGTGTTGCGTTCATTCTTTTCGCCATAGGCAATGAAACTGCGCATGTCGGCGGAATTATTTTCAATGTCCATGTAAATTCCGTTGGTATCCAAACCGCGGCTGCGGAAATCTTCGAGCCACTCCGGCGGATAACTCTCGTTGACCCTGGAGATCAGGGCGATCGAAGGGTCCCAAACGGACGTGCCGCCAGCAGCATATAGAAGATTACCCCCTGGGGCATCAAGGCGCGGATTGCCCACCGGGGGCAATAGATATTCACGGGTCAGTCTGCCAGCTATGGCAAAGTTAGGGGTCATGACGGCAAGTATAAAAGGGGATGGTCTGTTTTGAGAATTTTATTTCTTCATCCAGGCGGGTTTTCCTGCCGCTACTTTTTTGAAGACTGGGCAATCCTTTTGATGTGCGCCGGGCAAATACCCCGTCGACATGAGGAATTCATTCACGATCTCGCCGCCGGTGAAGACAAAGGTCTTTTTGAAAAGTTTTGTCCACTCATCCTTGGTGAGCGGATGATGCGCATCCAGCCAGCTTTTGAACGAGCCGTATTCCTTTTGCAGTTCAAGAATCTTCTGCGCGTTGACGATCGCCGCATTTACCTTTAACCTGTTGCGGATGATGCCCGTGTCGGCGAGCAGACGCTCGCGGTCTTTTTCTGTGTAGTTGGCAACTTTGGCGATTTTGAACCCGTGGTATGCCTTGCGGAAGTTATCTGCCTTTTTCAGGATGGTGATCCATGACAAACCTGCCTGGTTGATCTCAAGGATGAGACGCTCAAACAACTCATCATCGCTATCGAGCGGAAATCCATATTGGGTGTCGTGATAGTTTTTGTTGAACGTGTCTTCGGGGTGTGAATTGCAATAATCGCAGTAGGTCGTCATAACGTTATCTCCAAGACTAATAAAATGCGCAGACAATCACTTAAAGGCAGCCGCCTGTTTCAGCACGTCTTCGAAATGCAACTGGTCGTGATAAATGCCAATACGCAGGCTGATGATCAAATTACACCAGCCAAAGACCGGGTCAAAGATATACAGGTTTCCCAACACATCTTCATCCTTGCCTTCAAAGAATTCACGCACTTTGCGGTGCAAGTCGCGATTCTCCTGTTTGAGTTGTGCGAGGGGAACCGGTTTGCGGGTGTTGAAGCGCGGTGTCCACAGGAAACCCACCCATTGTGGGAATTTTGGGTTACGGTATACATCGCCGATCTCGGTGGCATAGGGTCGAGTTCGCCTCATGCGACCGTACCAACCCAGCCAGTGCCACATGAATTTTACGACCGGGTAAAAGGAGGCGACCAGCAGGTAATTGTGGTCGAGTATTTCGCCAATGCTCCATTCTCCGAGTGCGGGGCGTTCCCATAATTGAGCATCGGTCAACCCATCCAATACTTGAAAGACGGTTTCACGCTGTGCATCCATCAAATCAAGATACTGTGCAATGTTTGAACCCATATGATCTCTGGTTACCCCGGCTTGCTCTACCCAACGACCCGGATCTCGCGCGGCATGTCAGATAAACTTTCTGCGCCGTTTTCGGTGACCACCATATCATCCTCGATCCTCACGCCGTTACGGTCGGCGAGATAAATGCCCGGTTCCACCGTGTATGCCATGCCAGGCTCGAGCAACTGCATGTTATCGCCGCGCATATAGGGGGCTTCGTGCCCTTCCATGCCAATGCCGTGACCGGTGCGGTGCGTAAAATATTTTCCATACCCGGCTTTTTCGATCACATCGCGGGCAGCCTTATCCACATTTGCACATGGGATGCCCGGTTTGCCTGCGGCACGTCCGGCGGCATTTGACTCCTGCACAATGCGGTGGATCTTCTGGTATTCCTCGTCCACCTCGCCGACTGCAAAGGTGCGGGTCAGGTCAGAGATATATCCATCGTATGCCGCGCCCCAATCTACGACCAGAAGGTCACCAGCTTGTAACTTTCTTTCTGTGGGTGAGGCATGTGGGTTGGCAGAGTTCGGACCAGCCGAGATAATGGGAGCAAATGGAATTTCAGAGTCTGACCCGTGTCTTAATAATTGCATGACCAGTTCCGAAGCAAGTTCATGTTCCGTCATACCGATCTTGATCTGCGGAAGGACCGCCTCCAACGCGTCTTGAGCGATCTTTACCGCCCGCCGCATGGCGTCTACCTCGGCTTTGTCTTTACGCAGACGTAATTCGGTAAGAACATTGCTGGCATCGGGATAGTCCGCTTCTGGGGCACCCACTTTGACGTGGCGGAATTCCAGCAGGCGTAAATTGCGCGGTTCGACGCCGATCCGCTTCCCATTCAGACTGAGAGCCTGTGCGGCTTTTCTGAAAGCTTCATCCCACTCGAGCGGATTCTCGCCATATGGGATGCCCTGCACCTTGTATGGAAACAGGTTGACTTTGGGCAATTCCAGTTCGGGCAGCACAAGTACCGGGTCTTTGCCTGATGCAATAAATAAAACCACCGGACGTTCCATCAGGTGAAAGTTAAGTCCGGTGAGATATTTCAGCGTGGGACCCGGATTCAGAATAACAGCATCCAGTTCCGAGGTCATGAGTGAGGCGGTAAGTTTTTCAAGGCGGGCTTGGGTCACAGAGTTTCTCCTAATCCTTTTTATGTTTAAGCTTTGAGAAGAGGTATGTGCCCCAATCTGCTGGAATGGAGAGGAATGTGTCGAGCGGCACAGTTAAGTGATACGTCCATGGAATGATCAGACGTTTGCGCGGACGTTTGGCAACATCCACCACGCGGCGCGCTACATATTCGGAAGTAAGCCGTCCCCCAAGGATCGAACGGACGGAACTGTATGCAGAGGTCTTTTTTGTGTGCTGACCAAACTCGGTGGATGCGGGACCCGGATAAATGCCGCTGACCTTGATGCCGAGCGGCCAGAGTTCGCGGCGCAGAGCGTTGGTGAAGGCGCGCAAACCGAATTTGCTGGCGGAGTAGCTGGCGATCAATGGGGGTGAGGAAAGCCCTGCGGCGGAGATCATGTTGATGATGTGCCCTTCGCCGCGCGCGATCATGTGCGGGAGGACCATGCGGGTGACGCGCATGGTGCCGATGAGATTGACCTTGATGAGCAGGTCAATATCGCGGTCGGGGTCGTGTTCTTCAAACCATGCTACACGCCCGATGCCCGCATTGTTGAAGAGAATGTCGATGCGTTCGTACAGGTCGATGGCGGTTTGCACCATGTTGTCGATATCGTCGGGGTTGACGATATCCATCGGTACAGCGATGGCTTCGCCGCCTGCATCCTGTATCTTTGCGGCGAGGTCGCGCAGACGGTCGATGCGCCGGGCGGCAAGGACCAGTTTGCAGCCTTCCTTTGCAAACAGCCAGGCGGCATCCTGCCCGAACCCGGAAGATGCGCCAGTGATGAGAACTACTTTATCTTTAAGGGGAATGGGGAAGAGGTTCATGTCGGGGCTATTGTAAAGCGAAATGATACAAACACCATATGAAATTCCATGCAGAAACTGCGGGTTCGGGTAAATTTCCTGTAGATTTGCCGGGTTGTTGGCTCGGTTTTTGCACAAAGGTTTGAGGCTATTTTTGTGGACTGCAAGGTGTATGTAAGGTCTGCCATGCCGGAATTCCCTTGTCTGGATTTCAGGACATTGTATAGTTGCTCAAGAGTTTGAAACTATTTTTCTGATAAAAGGAGAGTGTTATGAATTACCGTTTGTTATCCATTTTGAATGCAATTGTTCTGGCGGCATTTGGCGCGATGTTCCTGGTGGTGCCGGGGTTGGGTCTTGACGTGTTTGGCACCGAGACCTACACAGCGACGCTCTTTGTTGCCCGGTTTATGGGGGCGGCGTTGATTTTGGCTGGCATGTTCATTTGGATGGCAAAAGACCTGAGCGGAACCGGTGCGGAAAGGACCATGGTGATCATGCTGCTGGTCGGTTCCATTACCGGGTTCATCCTGACCCTGATCGGCATGGTCGGGTCAGATGTGATCCGCGCCAACGGCTGGATCCTGCTTGTCATTCATATTCTATTTGCGCTGGGGTATGGGTACCTGGTCTCAGGGGTGACGATCACTGCGTCCAAGAAGCAATAGAACGAATATAAACAGATGTAAAATGGTCTGGCGGATGAAATGTCTGCCAGACTATTTTACATTTAGAGGTGCATATGATACGGCTCAAAACGGATCGGCTTACCCTTCGGCAATTTGAATTGGGCGATGCACATTTTATTCTTGAGTTGTTGAACGAACCTTCGTTCATTCAAAATATTGGTGACCGCGGCGTGCGGACTGTCGTCGATGCGGAGCGGTATCTTGCAAATGGACCGATCGCCAGTTACGCCCGGAACGGCTTCGGCTTGCTGGCGGTCACATTGAATGAAACGGGAGAGACCATCGGTATGTGCGGGTTGATCAAGCGCGACGCATTGGACGATGTGGACATCGGCTATGCATTCCTGCCGAAATTCTGGTCGCAGGGATATGCAGTTGAGTCCGCGCAGGGGGTGATGAAATTTGCCAAAGAGGTTGTGGGGCTGCAGCGGGTTGTCGCCATCGTCGACCCCGCCAATGCAGGCTCGGTCCGCGTGCTGGAGCGGCTAGGGATGACCTTTGAGAAGATGATGAAACTCTCGGCAGATGATATTGATCTGAAGTTGTTTGCGTTGGAGATGTAGCCCTGTTTACAGGAATTTATTTTCGCTTTAACCGATAGGGCAAAATAACCGGGTCAAGCCGTGCAGGATACCCATCTGAATGGTACGCAACCAGGTAACCGATATGCTCATCGATGGAGAATGGCCACGGATCAACGTGAATTAAGCCATCATTTATTTCAAAACGAACTGACACTTCAGTATCTTCATCATTGCGGGGGTGAATACTCACTTCTCCAGAGGCGGGTATATCGAAGCAAAAATTGAACGATATCCTGTCGCATAGATCGGTGATACGGTCTACGCGGTCAAATACGATTTTGGAGAGATTGTTTTCCCTAATTTGATCATTGATGGCTTGTGAGAATTCGACGGTAAGGTTTTTGCGGATTTCGGAGTCTCCGTAACTTGCCAGCCGCCGAAAATGATATTTGACGATGGTGTCCGCCGTAATATCTGAACATTCCATGTAAAATCCGCGACGAGCGATGGGCAGCCACTCTTCATCACTCATACCGCCGACG
>JBAIYF010000699.1:0-8328 GCA_037916115.1 Anaerolineales bacterium | reverse complement strand
CCATCCGCTTCCACGGTGAACGATTGCGGGATGTCTTTCCAATACATCACACGATACTTTGCCATTGCGTGTAACCTCTCAAAATTATATATAATTTCTGAGGAGAGATTTTACGAGAGGTTCCGCTGTGGGTCAATGAAAAAATCTATCAGAAAAATTATTAACCGCAAAGAACGCCAAGGGCGCTAAGAAAGTTTTTTTTCTTTGCGTTCTTCGCGAGCTTAGCGGTTGAAAGCCTTAAGCCATCGCACTTCCCGCCAGCCAGCCGGTTGTCCATGCGGCTTGAAAGTTGAATCCACCCGTGATGCCGTCAATATCCAACACTTCACCGCCGAAGAAAAGACCATCCACTACGCGGCTTTGCATGGTCTTGAAATCCACTTCCTTCAAGTTCACGCCGCCGCAGGTGACGAACTCATCTTTGAACTGTCCCTTGCCCTGAATTTTATATTCGCCAGCCGTTAACTCTTGTGCGAGTTTTTGTAATTCCGCTTTGGAAACATCCGCCCAGTTTTTCTCGCCAATAAAATGAACCAACTGCTTCCACAGTCGAATCGGGATTTGTGAGAACGCCGAATGTGCCGCTACTTTCTTGCGTGCGTTCTCGTGCCAGTCTTTGTTGCGCTGTAAAACTTCCAGCGTGGTATCCAGCTTGTAGTCGCCGAGCCAGTTCACAGTTAAGAGCGAGGCGTAGTTCTTGTCGAACAAAATTCGCGCACCCCAGGCAGAGAGTCGCAGTACGGCGGGTCCGCTCATGCCCCAATGCGTGATCAACAGCGGACCGCGCGCGGTGAGCCCATCCATTTTCACGGTTGCGTCTTCCACCGCCACACCCGCCAGCCCGTCGATGCGTTTGTCTTTGATGTTGAACGTGAACAGTGACGGCACCTGTGGCACGATTGTATGACCCAACGCTTGAATGAGACTTTGTGACTTGCGATCGCCGCCCGTAGCGAACATCAGTTTTTTGGTTTGGATGAAAACCTTCTGCGCCTCTTTCATAATCTCTAATTTGAATCCACCCTGCGGAGTTTTCTCCACACCCAAAACGGATGCGCCCAACTCGACCCGCACCTGTGCCTGCTTTGCCGCGTCGCGCAGACAGTTGGCAATGGTGTTTGAGTCATCGGTGATGGGAAACATGCGCCCATCGCTCTCGGTTTTGAGTTTTACATTGCGCTCTTCAAACCACTCGACCGTATCTTTGGGTTGAAAGCGCGAGAACGCGCCGCGCAGTTCATTCCCTCCGCGCGGATAGTAGGTGATGAGTTTGGCAGGCTCGAAGCAGGCATGCGTCACATTGCAGCGACCACCGCCCGAGATGAGCACCTTGCCCAGCGTTTGGCTGGCTTTTTCAAGGATGAGCACACGCAGGTTTGGGTTCTCTTCAGCGCAACGGATCGCCGCGAAGAATCCCGCCGCGCCGCCGCCGATGATGATTACGTCCCAGATGGGGGAGAGTTTAGACATAGTGGCGGTGATTATAAACGCCGAATGGACGATAGACCATTGACGATAGACCATAGACACAATATGAAAAGTCGAACTTCGTAAATGCCACCAATTTTTTCGCGCCATTCGCCCCATTTGCGTCATTCGCATTAAGCCTTTTACGCACACACATCACGAAAGCCTAATCGTCCCTTGTCGAACTCCTTTACCAAATCTTTACAAACCGTTTGAAGATTCTGTAAAGAGAAATGTAGAATAGAAGCATGACCAAAATTCTAGTGATCGACGACGAACCCTCCATCATCAACCTCGTCAGTGCCTATCTCAAGCCCGAAGGCTACGAAGTCTTCACCGCCGCCGATGGCAACGCCGGGTTGAAATCCGCCCGTGCTTTCAAGCCTGACCTCATCATCCTCGACCTGATGCTGCCCGGCATGGACGGCATCGAACTGCTTTCACGTTTGCGTCGCGAGTCGGATGTGTACGTCATCATGCTAACGGCTCGCACCGATGAGACCGATAAGATCGTGGGTTTGTCCGTGGGCGCAGATGATTACGTGACCAAGCCGTTCAGTCCGCGGGAGTTGGTGGCGAGGGTCAAGGCGGCGCTGAGGCGCGTTAAAACAGGAGCAGGTTCGAGCGCGGAACGAAGCGTGCTCTCGTTCAAGCGCGTCAAAATGGATGTTGGTGCGCACACCGTCACAGTGGATGAAAATCCCATCGAGTTGACTTCGCTCGAATTCGACCTGCTCAAAGCCCTCGCCGAAAATCGCGGACGAGTCCTCTCGCGTGAGCAGTTGCTCGAACGAGTGTGGGGCGCTGATTACTTCGGTGAGATCCGCGTGGTGGATGTGCATCTTGGGCATGTGCGCCAAAAACTTGGCGACGAGTCGCTCATTGCCACCGTTCGCGGCGTGGGTTATCGTTTTGAAGATGAGCCTTTGTGATATATCTGCTCTCGGCGGCGTCCTCGCCGCCGGGGACGGCGGCTGAGCAAAAGGAAATTATGAAAACCATTCGCGAACATCTCGGCGCAAAATTATTTCTTGCCAACCTTGCGGTGATTTTGGTTGGCGTGGTCATTCTTGCCATTACCATTCAACTTGCAATCCCTGCCGCGTTCAATCGGCACATGGGCGAGATGAGCATGATGAACGGCATGATGGGGCAGGGGCAAGGACCCGGTTTCGGGAGAACCTTGTTCGAGAATTTTCAAGCCAGCATGTTTGATTCGTTGGCGTATGCGGTGACAGCTTCTGTGATCGCCGCCTTGCTGGTCAGTTGGTTTTTGAGCCGTCGCATTGTTGCGCCGGTGCAAAACCTTACAACTGCTTCGTTGAATATCGCCAACGGAAATTATTCCGAACGCGTGCAAGTGAGCGGCTCTGATGAGATCGCCAAACTTGCAACACGCTTCAATCACATGGCATCGCAGCTGGAGCAGGTTGAGTCCATGCGCCGTCAACTCATCGGCGATGTGACCCACGAACTGCGCACGCCGCTCACGTCCATCAAAGGGTACATGGAAGGCTTGGTCGATGGCGTGCTGCCTGCCAATGCTGAAACCTTCAATCAAATCCATCGCGAAGCCGACCGCCTCTCGCGCCTCGTTGACGACTTGCAAGAGTTGAGTCGTGTGGAAGCCAAATCCTATTCATTGGATGTCCGCTCCGTGAGCGTTTCTTCACTGGTGCAGACTACCCTAAAACGGCTTTCTCCTCAAGCGACGGCAAAACGCATCACTCTCCGCTCGAACCTGCCCGCTGACCTTGAGCCTGTCCTCGCTGACGAAGACCGCATCACGCAGGTCTTGGTCAACCTGGCAGCGAATGCGATTCAATACACCTCCGAAGGCGGCGAGGTGACTCTCTCTGCGTCGAAGTATGGAAATGAAGTTCACATCTCCGTCAAAGATACCGGCATTGGTATTCCGAAGGAACATCTCGCCAATATCTTCACCCGCTTCTACCGTGTGGATAAGTCCCGTTCACGCAATGCAGGCGGCGGCTCAGGCATCGGCTTGACCATCGCACGGCACATCGTCGAAGCACACGGCGGGCGCATTTGGGCGGAGTCGGCGGGGGAGGGGCAAGGCAGTACGTTCACATTTAGTTTAAGGTCAACATAACATTTTTGTTGAGAACTGTCACCTTTGATTTTTTGGGGTTATCCATATTGTATAATCGGCTTAAGAACCCAATGTTCATGGAGTTTTGACTGAAACAACTTTACAAGAGACGAGGAGTTCTCAATGCAGGTCTTCTTTAAGAGAAAACAGCAGCCCGAGCCCGTCGTTCCCAATTTAGGCAGCATCACCCTGTCTCTGCTCGAAGGTGATCCGACCATCCCGTTCACGCTCAAACAGATCAACGAACTCCCTGAGAACATTCGCCGCCGCGTGTACCGTAATCTCGTCCCGGCGCATTTGCTCACGCGCTTCGGTATTGACCCGATCACCTGGCTGGGCGCAAACAAAGAGCCGCTGGTTTTCATCAAAGCTGAACACGAAAAGATCTTCGTCTCTGCCCGCACCACGCCCGCTGAAGAGGATGAATTTTTCGCGCTCGAACTTGCCGATAACCTACTCAATGGCATTGACCTAAATCTACTGCTGTTGAACGACCCTACTTCCCAGCGTTTTGGTACGGATAAGGATGAACATGGTCGCTCAACCATGTTCGGGACGATCAACCGCAACATGGCAGAAGAGACCCGTGCCAAGGAAGCGGGGCTTGCGCCGGGACAGGTGCGTAACAGCCTGTCAGCATCCAAGATAGTGTTCGATCAAGTGGAGACTTTTCTTGCCACCATTGGGCAGCGGGCTTATTTCCTTGAACCGCTGACCTACGCATCGGCATGGGTCTTTGAAAAACGTGGGTTTGCCTACGTGCGCGGACATAAGTTGATGGATGACATCCACCGGGAATTCCAGCCGCAGGGTAAATTGTATGAAGCCCTGAACGCTTCTTCGCCGTTTCGCCAGCCAGACCAATGGAACACGGTACGCGGGCGGGCATGGGCGATCCACGACGGCATTCTGGAAACTATTGATATGAACTGGGATAAGCTGCGCATGGTTAAACAGGTCGGTAAGTATGCCAATGTCAATACGTTCCCAAATTCAATTTATTGATATGAGGAATTGAACTTATGAGCGCCACACCACACCAGGTCACCTTGTCTGCTGAACTTGAGTCGCTGCCCCGATTTCGTGAACTGATCCAAGCCGCAAGTTTGAATTCGGGCTTGAGCGATCAGGATATTTACGATGTGCAGCTTGCCGTGGATGAGATCTGCACCAACATCATTATCCACGGCTATGCCGACATGGACCCCGGTTCGGTCATCCTGACTGCAGAGATGGTGGGGGACGCGCTCAAGGTAACCATCACTGACTTTGGACATCCCTTTGAGCCGACTGAACCGCCTGCGCCCAACACCGAAGCTCCATTGGAGGAACGTGAAGAAGGCGGGCTGGGCCTGTTTTTCGTCTACATGTCTATTGACGAATTGCAGTACGAAAGTTCGCCCACAGGCAACGTGACAACACTACTGAAGAAGAAATCACCATAATGTTTTGAAAGTCTTCGGGTAACGACTCCATGACGTGCCCGGTAAAAAAGACCCCTTTTTAGGAACTATATCAACCAAATACGAGGAGAATTGAGCATGGAAATAATAATCACATCCGGAAAAATAGACCTGATCTCGATCGATGGTTCGATCGATGCCCTGACTGCGCCCGAAGTGACGACCACTATTCAGAATCATATCCAAGCGGGGCATGCCAACATCGCCCTGGATTTCAGCAAAGTGCAGTTCATGAGCAGCGCCGGGCTGCGCGCCATCCTTGCCAGTGTCAAAGAATCGCGCGCTGCGGGCGGCGACTTGCGTATTGCCGCGGTGCAGCCATCCATCGAAAAGGTGATGAAAATGGCAGGTTTCCATAATATTGTCAAAATGTTTTCCACCATTGAAGATGCCTTGAAGAGTTTTGAGGCATAGCACTTATGATGCAGAAGAAACCTAGGATCGCATTGGTGGTGGGGTCGGGTTCGGTCAAGTGTGCGGCTGCACTTGGCTTATGGAAGGTATTGCAGAGAGAACAACTTCCTATCGATATGTTCGTTGGGTGTAGCGGCGGCAGTTTGTACACCTCCTGTATGGCACTGGGTTTTTCTCTTGAAGATACCATTGAGTACACAAAAAAACTCTGGAATGAACAGGTTACCGAAAAACGCAATACCCGTGCCTTGCTAAGTGTCATCCTGCCAAAGTTGTTCAAATTTGACGAACGTTTCAGCATGATCTCTGACAAGCCTCTGCTCGAAAAACTGCGTTCTGTGTACGGCGAGATGACTTTTAAAGATGCAAAAACGCCCCTGCACTTGATGGCTGCCGATTTTCACACAGGCGAGCAGGTTACCTTGAACGAGGGCAGGATCGTGGATGCCATCCGTGCCAGCATTTCTATTCCCTTCATTTGGCCAGCCTGGAAGATGGGCGACCGCATGTTGGTGGATGGCGCAGTGGCAAACCCCATGCCGATCGATGTTGCCATCAAGGAAGGCGCTGAGATTATTCTGGCCATGGGCTTTCAAAGCCCGCTGCCGAAATCTGTCAAATCGATCAGCCGCTATGCATTTCATTTCAACGGATTGATGACCAATAACCTTTATCAGGCGAACTTTGCCTTCCATAACACGGCTCACCATGCCGAGATTATTCCCATCTTTCCCGATTTTGATCGTCCGATCCGGCTTTTTGACACAGACCAGATCCCCTATGTGATCGAACAGGGTGAAAAGGCCACCCTTGAACACGTGCCCTATATTCGCCGTTTGTTGGAGAACTTATCTGCATGAAGAAACGATTGACAGTGGTGATCGGTTCAGGCGGTATTCTGTGTGCCGCCTCACTGGGATTGATCGAGGCGCTCAAGCGGGAAGGCATTGTGCCCTCCATGGCGGTGGGTTGCAGCGGCGGTAGTTTGTATGCCAGCGCCATTGCCCTCGGTATGGACCTTGAGTCTCTGCAAGCCCAAACCGTGGATCTCTACAAGCACGATATTGTGGACGGGTATACCACCAACCTGCGCTCTGCCATGAGCGGCGAGACGCGCTTCACTGAAACCAGCGGGCTGGTTGACGATAAGTTAATGCTGGAGCGCATGACCTCGGTGTTTGGCGAGAAAACATTTTCAGATACGAAAATGCCCCTTTATGTAGTGGCAACTGAAATGTACAGCGGCGAAGCGGTGGTTTTGTCCTCTGGTCGCATCGTGGACGCCGCCCGTGCCAGCGCAGCCATCCCGATGGTGTTTCCGCCCGTCAAAGTGGGGGATAAGTTGCTGGTGGATGGTGCGGTCAGCAATCCGCTGCCGATCGATGTTGCCATCAAAGAAGGCAGCGATATCATCATCGCCATGGGCTTTGAATTGCCCACCCGCAAACGTATGAATTCTTATGTGGCGGTGACGTCGCATTTTAACAGTGTATACATGAATAATATTTTGAAATCGACCTTTGCATTTTACAGCGCCGTGCATCACGCTGAGATCATTCCCATTCTGCCCACATTTGACCGGCAGATTGGCGGCTTTGACCATCACCAACTTCCCTACATTGTGGAGCAGGGAGTGAAAGCCACCGAGGAACAAATTCCCTACATCCGCAAACTGCTGGTGGGCGAATAATGAGCGCCACCATTTCATCGTTCGGTATTCTGGACAGTCTTGAGTCTGCGTATTTTGAAGTTGATCTGCGCGGCATCATCACGCATTGTAATCAGCCTTTCTTGGATAAGTCGGAGATCGAACTAGCTGGGGTGTTGGGCAGGCATTATCGTCATCTTGTGCCTTCCAAGCAGGTGGTCGATCTGTTTGCAGCGTTCAATGACATTTACACTACCGGAAAAACACGGCGAGTATTGTTCACTTTTATACGGCATCGTTCTGGCGGGTTTCGCACTGCTGAAGGAGTGGTGGGACCGATCAAGAATCCGGCGGGTGAGATCATGGGGTTTCGAGGCATTCTCTTTGATGTGACGGAGAGAGTGAAGGATGAGATGGATCTGCTCTCTGCCAAGCAGGCGGCAGAAAAGGAACTTGCCATTGGGCGTAATATTCAAACCAGCTTTCTGCCGACCAATCTGCCTAATGTAGATGGTTGGGCTTTGGATGTGCAGTTCCAGTCGGCGCGGGAAGTTGCTGGAGATTTTTACGATGTATTTCCTGTTTCCAACGGCACGCGCCTTGGGTTTGTAGTTGCCGATGTGTGTGACAAGGGTGTGGGTGCGGCGATGTTCATGGCGATCTTCCGCACGTTGATCCGTGCTTTTGCGAACGTTAATACCGTCTCCAACCTGACCATGGCAGTCGAGGATGATGGCGAAGGCGTTTCAAAGAGCATGTTGTTGCGTAGGCAGAATATGCTGTCCGTTGGCGCGCAGCCGTTGATCAACGCCATTAGTATGACAAATCAATACATAGCCCGCTATCATGGCAGCACTAACATGTTTGCGACCGTATTTTTCGGTGTCTTAAATCCACAGGATGGGAAGTTGCTTTATATCAATGCCGGGCATGAACCCCCGGTGTTGATCTCCAATAAGCAGGTCATTAAGCGTCTTGACCCTACCGGACCTGCTGTTGGGCTGCTGGAGGATCTGACTTTTGAGATTGGGGATGCAGATCTCGCTCCAGGCGATCTGCTTCTCCTCTATACCGATGGGGTGGTGGATGCCCGAAATGAAAACGGCGAATCTTTTTCAGAGGAAAAGTTGATGCAGGCGATCACAGCGCTCGAAAACCCTGAGACGGCTTTGAAAAGCCTCATGTCCCGCCTTCAAAAGCATATCTCTTCACAAGACCAATTT
>JBAIYF010000698.1:0-3318 GCA_037916115.1 Anaerolineales bacterium | reverse complement strand
TACTTCTTGGTCAATTCCACCTGCGACATGCCCAAGCCAGCATATTCAATGTAGGCTTCGTCGACGACCAACGGAATGCCCAACTTGGCGAACGGTTCGAAGTGCTGCGGGTCCATGAAGTTGCCGCTGGGGTTGTTGGGGTTGGGGATAACGATGATCTTGGTCTTATCGGTGACAGCATTCATCAGACCTTCATGGTCGAAGATGAGTTTGTGATCTTTATAGATCATTGGCACAGAGACCATCTTGGCACCGAGCAGTGTTCCGCGCAGACCGTAAATGCCGAAGCAGGGCGTGTGCTGAATGACTTCGTCACCGGGTTCGATGAACATGCGGAAGATGTTGTCGTACACTTCGCTGGAACCGTTGCCGATCATCACGTTCTGTGGACCGTCCACGCCGTTGATCTCAGCAATTTTGCTCCGGACAACCAAGCCCTGATCGGGGTAGCGGTTGGTCATCTTGGCGTACTTGAACATCGCCTCCAGCACCTTCTCGGAAGGGGGCAGGGGATTTTCATTGGACATCATGCGATGCAGTTCGGGGCGGCGCCAAGCCAGCTCAATATGCTCCGAAATGTACATCGGAATGCCCTTCACCCATGGGGCGTAATAATCTTCGATATTTTTAGTCATGTTACGTGTTCTCCTAAATTATTTTCAATAATGACGATGGACCACAGACCATGGACCGCGGACGATCTTTTTTTCCATCGTCCATCGTCGATTGTCAATGGTCGGTTTTACGCTTTGCCGTTGCAGCCAAGCTTGTCCATCCAGCCCATTACGGCTTTGCGGGTGGCGTCGCGGACGAAGACATCGAGTTTGCCGGGATCGTATTCCTCGCGGTGGGCGCTGAGATATTCCCACTTGGCGTTGATGAGGGTGTGCTTCAATTCGGTGGATACGTTGAATTTCGCACCGCCCGCTTCGAGCAATTTGACGATGTAATCATCAGGCAAGCCGGTGCCGCCGTGGACGACGAGCGGGGTCTTGACCCCATTGCCGTTCAGCATCTTGTGGATGGTTGCCATGCGCTCGAAATCGATCTTCGGATTCTTGGTCTTGTACACACCGTGCGCGGTGCCAATGGCGGGAGCGAAAATGTCCACGCCGGTGCGCTCAACGAATTCCACCGACTGTTCGGGGTTGGCAAGCTGCGCCTCGTCTTCAGCAACCTTTATCTGGTCTTCCACACCACCCACGGTTCCCAGTTCGCCTTCGACGGAGATGTTACCGACCTTATGGCAGTAGTCCACCACTTCCTTGGTCTGGCGGATATTCTCTTCATAGGACTGCTTGGAAGCGTCGATCATGATGTTGGTATAGCCTGCATCGGCGCACTTCTTGCAATAGGCGATGTCGGTGCTGTGGTCGAGGTGCAAGCAGACCGGCACAGGCGCAGATTCTGCCAGGGTGCGGTAGATCGCCACCATCATGTTGGTGCCGAGGAATTGCGAAGGCTTCACAGACGTCTGCACGATGACAGGCGCCTTCTTTTCGATCGCCGCGTCGATGACCGCCTCGAACTGAAGCAGATCAGTGACATTGAACGCGCCCACAGCCCAGCCTTCCTTCGCCGCGGGGATCATGATCTCTTTTGCATTTACGATAGACATTTGTAACTCCTTATGTTTTCTTTTCGGGTTTCGAGTTTACATCGAAAGAGGAAAGATGAAAGAAAAACATCTTCTTTCCTCTTTCTTCCTTCGCTAATTACCAATCACTATTAACCTTACTTGCCCTTCTTCGCCACATCCTTCAACCACTGCTCCCAGCGGTAGTCGGTGGTGTGCATGCGGTAGCGTCCGAACCATAGATCAGCATAGCCCTGGAAATCTTCTTCCAATGTCGAGATCACCGACTGTGTGGTACCCCACATGGCTTCGTGAAGTTCCGACATCGCCCACATGATTCTCAGCCGCGCATAGTGCTTGGGGGTGAACTTTCCAAAATAAGCGGTGAGGAAGGTGTGGATCTGGTCTTCATTCAAACGGTGGTGATGTGAAAAATTCCCAAGGTCGAAGAAGATGTCGCCCATCCCCGCATATTCCCAATCCAGCAGGCGGATCTCGCCAATATCACCCGCCACTTCTTCCTCCAGCCAGTTCAGATTGAGCAGGTCATTGTGGCAGGGCGTGGGTTTGTAGGGATCTTTCAACAGTGCCTTTTCGGCTTCGCGCATTTTCTTCTGAATGAAGTCCCAATCGTGCGGGAACTTTGCGCCCTTGCTCTTGGCGGTTTTGGTCAACATTTCCACGCGGCGGAAGACGTTGAATTCGCCTTTCAACTTCGGCGCATTGCGATGGAACAGGCGTAGTTTTTGCGCCACGCGCACGAGATAGTCTGGCTTGACGATATCCTCGGGCAGGATGCGCTTGCCATTCACAAAGCGGGTCACAATATAGCCTTCAGGCTCGATGAAGTACATGATCTCAGGTGCGATACCCAACTCGCCGGCAGCTCGGTTGGCGGCATGCTCTACATCACGTTTGATGCCCAACATGTCGGTGCCTTCACCGGCAAGGCGGATGACGTATGAACGACCATCCGCTTCGATCTTAAAATTCAAGTTGGTGATACCGCCGCTAAGCGGAATCTTCTTGACGTTCTTTGACTCCGCCAAAAACGGCACCTTGGCGATGGCTTTATCGATGGCAAGCGTATTCATGTGACTCTGTTCCTTCCTTTGGTTGAAAGAATTTTTTGCGGATGAAGAACCCGCTTCTGTCTTAACTGAAATCTGCTTCTGCTTTCTCGAGCCTTTGTGGTGCGAGATACTATCTCGCGCTACGCTTTGATCCGTTCGTTCTTTGCATCCCATAACACGTTGACTGTCACTTCCGCGCCGACCTGTTCGCCGAAGCATTCGATCTCAAGTTTGGTGCCGGGCTTGGAATATTCCAACGGCAGATAGGCATACGCAATGGATTTCGCAACCGAGTAGCCAAATCCGCCTGAGGCGACCCAGCCCACGATCTTCCCTTCGATGCGGATCGGTTCCTTGCCCATCACAATGGTGCGGTCATCTGCGAGAGTCAGAGTGCAGAGTTTGCGTTTCAGACCTTCCGCCTTTTGCTTGACCAATGCTTCTTTGCCGATGAAGTCGCCTTTATCGAGTTTCACCGCAAAACCCAGACCTGCTTCGTAAGGAGTATAGTCCGGCGAAATCTCGCCGCTCCAGTAGCGGTAGGCTTTTTCGAGGCGCAGGGACTCAATCGCTTTATAGCCGCCCGCCACCATGCCTTCGGGTTGACCGGCTTCCCAGAGCGTATCCCACAGGCGCAGACCATATTCCATGGGGCAGTAGAATTCCCAG
>JBAIYF010000697.1:0-5118 GCA_037916115.1 Anaerolineales bacterium | reverse complement strand
GTTGCTTACGGGCGGCGCGCTATTTCTTTCCTCTGTGCAAAACCTACGCCTCAGCCGCGCATTGTTGATCGGAGTATGGAGCCTCTCATCGCTGCCCTTCTCACTTACCGGCAGTACATGGAGCGGTGGGTTCGATCTGGCAACTCCATTCGCATTGGTCGTACAGGCTTTAGTAATGGCAGGCATGGTCCGCCATGCGCTACGAAACAATGGCAGTGAAAGCCTTGAAGATCAACCAGGCTGGGCAAAAATTGTATACCCGGCAGGCATCATCACCCTGCTTTCTGTTCAGATCATTTTGGGACTCTTCGGTTGGGAGGGCGCGCTTCAGACTGTCAGTTGGGTTTACGCCCTGCTCGCTTCTGCCCTGACCTTTGGGCTGGTTTGGGGTTTCAGACGGTTTCGCATCTTCAACCCGGTGCGTGCTCATTGGGTTACAACCGCCGAGACAAGTGTGAACAGCATCTATCAATGGTTATGGTCACTCTATCACGGGCTTGCCCGGCTGAGTCTTGCCATTACCAATGCCCTGGAAGGGGAAGGCGGCATTATGTGGACGCTGCTTTTCCTGGTCCTTTTCATTTCGATCATCACACAAGGGAATTAAGCATTCCATGTTCACCGACATTGTTTCCTGGGTCGCTGTTGCGATCACTTTGATATCTTCAGCCAGCATAATAATGATGCGCGATTGGCGCTTAAGTCTGGGCGCGCTGGCTGTGCAATACATTGCCGTCTTTTGGCTGGTCAGCCGGCACTTTCCCTTTGCCATGAGTTCCGTTAAATTGATCACCGGTTGGATGGTGATTGCCATTCTGGGCATAACCCGCATGACCCAGACCGATCTGGAAACTGCAGCGGATACCACCTACCCCCGCGGGGCTGCCTTCCAGATCGCGCTGATGGGCATCGTTGCGTTGATCGCAGTTGGAGCCGCCCCGCGCATTGAAAATGCCATTCCGGGGCTGGGCTTGCCGGTGATCACAGGCGGGGTGTTGCTGATCGGTGCCGGTATGGTTCACCTTGGCATTACCAGCGACCTTCTGCGCGTGATACTTGGCTTGCTAACCATGCTTTCGGGCTTTGAAATTCTCTACGCCGCGGTTGAAAGCGCCATTCTCGTCACTGGTTTGCTGGCGGTTGTAAACCTGGGGCTTGGAATTCTTGGTTCCTATCTGCTGATGGCGGGCTCCATTCCCTTCACCTCGCCGGAGGAGGAGGAACTATGAGCGCCCCCATTCTTTGGATCGCTTTGCCACTCATTGCTGGAGGGTTGATACTCGTAATTCTGGGAGAGAGATATTCGGCCTACGTGGGCGGCGCACTCGCCGCGATCCTTGCGCTGCTGGCAGTATTCATTCCCATCGACACGGCTCTTCTGATCGGCTCAGTCTCCATAAAGATATCCCCGGCGATTGAATTTTTTGGGCGCAGTTTCGAACTGAACACCGCCGATGGGTCACTCCTCGCAATCATCTATGGACTGTCAGCGCTTTGGTTCTTCGGCACAGAGGCGTCTGGTACGGCACACCGGTTTGTATCGCTGGGATTGATGATCGTTGCGCTGCTAACGGCATCCATCGCGGTCGAGCCGTTCCTTTATGCCGCCCTGCTGCTGGTGATGGCTGCCATGCTTGTCGTTCCCCTGCTGGTTCCTTTGTATCAAAGACCCGGGCGCGGTGTGGTACGTTTCATCATCTACCAGACCTTTGCCATGCCCTTCATCCTTTTTTCCGGTTGGATGCTCGCAGGTGTGGAAGCCAGCCCCGGGGACCTCAACACAACCCTCCAGTCTGGTGTGATGCTGAGCATGGGATTCGCATTCTTGTTCGGTATCTTCCCACTATACAATTGGATTCCCCAATTGATGGAAGAGGCATCCCCATACGCAACCGGTTTTTTACTGTGGGCATTGCCAACGTTCACTGTCATCTTTGCTCTCGGATTTCTGGACCGTTACGCATGGCTGCAAAACACTCCGCAGATTGCGAATGCAATCCTGTTTGGCGGCGTAATGATGACTGCCACCGCCGGTTTTTTGGGGGCGTTACAGCGCCATTTGGGGCGTATTCTCGGGTACGCAGCCATTGCAGAGACAGGTCTACTTTTGGCTGTGCTCGGCTTGAAGTCGGTTGAGATCATCAATGTCGTATTCCTTATCCTCATTCCGCGCGGATTTGAACTCAGTATCTGGGCGCTGGCGTTATCCATCATTAAACGTAAAGCCTATCCTTTGAAGTTCAGCGACGTACAAGGTTTGGCGCGCAAATATCCCGTGGCAACTGGGGCGCTTATCATTGCTCACCTCTCCATGGCAGGGTTTCCCTTGCTGGGCGGGTTCCCTCCGCGCCTTGCGCTTTGGCAGGAACTCTCAGTTGTTTCGACTGCAGCTTCTTTTTGGATATTCTTTGGGTTGACCGGCGTTCTCGTATCCGCCATCCGTTCACTTGCGGCGCTTGTAATGGCAAATGAAGATACAAGCTGGGAGTGGAACGAGTCCTGGGTACAGACCGCCATGCTGGTGATTGGGGTGCTTGGATTGTTCTTTCTGGGAATATTCCCCCAGGCTTTGCAGCCGTTCTTAAGCAGCCTGCCTGCATTATTCGAACACCTTGCACAATAACCAACGGGTATAATTTCACTCGCAACATCACGGAGCCCCTATGGAATTTGAACAAATCATTAAAAGACTTGAATTTCTGGATAAACAACAGCGCGAAACCCGCGACACTCTTGCCAGCCTGAAGGAACAACTTGCATCCTACGATTCGAATGTAACCGTTGTCTCGAAACAGATCAAAACGCTCAGCAAACAGATCTCTGAAATCGCACCGGAAGTCAAACGGATAGACCAGTTTGAGAACCTGATCACCAAACAACGCGCCGAGATCCTTAAGATGATCGAGGAAAAGGAAAAGGCGCGTATAAAGGTTGAGAAGGAGATGGATAAACACGTCACGTCTGAGCTTGTCAATCTTCAAAAAGCACTTGAACAGGTCAAATCATCCTTCAACCCTGCTGAACTCAAAAAACAGATCAAGGAACGGGCGGATGAGAACACCCGCACCATGAACCTCATGGCAGATTTTAGAATGACCATTGAGGAACTAAAACGCACCGATGAAGACCTCCGTCATACCATACTGGCAAACGAGGAAGTGCGCAAAAACGACCTGAAACGCATTGCCGATGTTCAAGGCGAACTAACCGCCCTGCGCAAACGCACAGACGAGAACCGCGACAAAGCCACCGTCAACGCCGATACCCTGAAAAACATCGAGAACCGCATTGCAGACCTGCTCGCCTCGGAAATGGAACGCAAACAATCGCAAGCCGTCTTTATCGACCAACAACGCGTGGCACAAGTGGATCGGGAACGCCTCTTCAAGGACTGGCAGGAAAAATTCAACGACTTTCAAAAGGAAGCCGCACAACTCGATGCTCAGATCCAAAAAATGGATGAAGCCCTGCGCAGCGCAAAAAAGGCACAAGATACCTACCTGGACCTCAACACACGCCTCGAACGGCGCATCAACGAAGTGACCGAAATGCAGCGCCTCGCCGAGGAACGCCTGCGCCAGGAATGGATCAGTTTCAAAGCCGACGATCAAAAACGCTGGACGGGTTACAACCTCTCCTCTGAAGAGTCCTTCCGCGAGATCCGCAAGGATGTTGGTAAATACGAGACCAGCATCACCGCCCTCAACGAAGTCTCGCAGACCCTGCAAGACCAGCTCCACCAAACCACCGACGCCTCGGAAAAACAATTACAGGAAATGATGAACGTCATTCACGAGTGGATGACCTCCTATCAACGCATCATGGGGCACGGAAAGAAACCCACAAAAAAATAAACTGTCACAAAAGGCGGAGGCAGAAAGGCTTCCGCCTTTTTTATTCCCCCGGTTTGCAGGCAAATTATGGTTAAAATAAACCCATGAGAGTTATTGGTACTGCAGGTCACGTTGATCATGGAAAATCGACGCTCATTGAAGCACTCACTGGTACACACCCCGACCGGCTCAAAGAAGAACAAGCCCGCGAGATGACCATTGAACTGGGTTTTGGCTGGCTGACCCTGCCCAACGGCGAAGAGGTCGGCATCGTTGATGTTCCGGGGCATCGCGACTTTATCGAGAATATGCTCTCTGGCATCGGGGGAATCGATGCGGTGCTACTGATCATCGCCGCCGATGAGGGCATCATGCCGCAAACGAAAGAACATCTTGCCATTCTGGATCTGCTTCAGATTCCCGCCGGTCTGATCGTGTTGACGAAGACCGACCTCGCCTCAGACACAGATTGGCTTGATCTCATCGAAGCAGACATCCGCAACGCTGTGAGCGGCACGGTACTAAAAGACGCACCCATCTTGCGTGTTTCGGCAAAAGCAGGCAAAGGCATCGCAGAGTTGACCTCGTCACTGGAAACATTGCTTCAAGAAAAACCGACCCGCCCTGATCTCAACCGTCCGCGCCTGCCGATCGATCGCGTATTCACCATCAGCGGATTTGGAACCGTCGTCACCGGCACATTACAAGACGGGCATTTCAACATCGGCGACGAAGTGGAAATTCTGCCGGGCGGCGCACAGGGGCGCATCCGTGGGCTGCAAACTCACAAAAAGAAAGAAGAAACCGCGTTTCCGGGTTCGCGCACCGCCGTCAACATTTCCGGCGTGGATGTTGAGCAGATCCGGCGCGGAGATGTGCTGGCAAAGACCGGTCAATACCACGCCACTCGCCGCATTGATGCACGTTTCAAAGCGTTGAATGATATTCAAAAATCGCTTACCCACAACGACGAAGTGAAATTCTTTGTTGGGGCGAGTGAAACCATTGCAACTCTGCGCCTGCTTGGCACAGATGAACTGAAAGCCGGAGAAGAAGGCTGGATCCAACTTGAATTGCGCGATCCCATTGTCACCCTGAAGGGCGATCGATACATCCTCCGTAGACCTTCGCCGAGTGAAACGCTTGGCGGCGGGTCGGTCGTTGATCATCAGCCGAAAGGCCGACATAAGCGATTTGATGAAAACGTGCTGCGGTCGCTGGAATCATTAGCGCAAGGATCACCCGCTGATGTGTTATTTGAAGCGGCTATGGCTTTACAAATTGC
>JBAIYF010000696.1:0-2028 GCA_037916115.1 Anaerolineales bacterium | reverse complement strand
GGCGTGGAGCGTGTAGTCATTACCGGCATGATGACCCATATGTGTGTTGACGCAACCGTCCGTGCCGCGGCAGATTTTGGTTTTCAAGTGTGGGTTGCGGAGGATGCCTGTGCCACTCGTGATCTTGAACATAACGGCACCGTGATCCCGGCGGAGCATGTCCATAAGGCATTTTTGGCGGCGTTTAAGTCATACGGACAGGTAATGACTTCTGAGCAGGTAATCGCAAGGCTCGCGGCAGAGATGGCTGGGGCTTCCTAATACACGTAATTTATTGCGCCGATTGTTCCCTGTTTCGCGCCTCCAGATGCTTGTCCAGTAGGGCGATCAATTCATCACGCGAATAATTGTGTTGGGGATTATCGTTTTCATCCAATAGCTTGGCGATCAATGCATTGATTACACGATTGCCTTCCCAGTGCGTGCCGACCAGATAGCGCATTTTGGGCTGTTCGTTGAACAGTGCGTCTTTTACCGCATCCCAAACGATTTCAGGCGAGGATGGTTTTCGATTGCTCGCGGACTCAGGCGCATCCGGGTCCGGTTCTGATTCTTGCTCAAAACTTGCGAGGACGAGATCTGCCTCTTCCTTGAACGGGGGCTGGGCGCGTTGAAAATGCGCTATTGTCCCTGTCATCATATTGTCGCCAATACTGCTGGTGATTCCACCCGGTTGGATGACGCTGACATGAACGCCATACGGTTCAAGTTCGTCATGCAGGACGGCAGTGTAGGCTTCCAACGCATGCTTTGTCATAATGTACGGACCATAATATTTGCTGGCTAGCATCCCGCCTTGTGAGCCAATGTTGACGACCCGCCCCTTGGACTCGGTCAATAAACGTAAAAATGCATTTGTCACACGATGTGGACCAAATACATTGACGTTGAAAATATCGAACATCTCTTCATCCGTCCAGGTGGACAACATGCCGAGTTCGCCAACACCTGCGTTGTTGACCAGCCCATACAAGCCGCGACCCGCTTCAACTACTGTTTCAAACGCTGCTTGAACCTGTTCAACATTACGCACATCCATGAGGAGCGGGGTAACATTTTCAATTGTAGATAATTCCGCCATGTCTTTTTCCTTGCGCACAGTAGCGTATACAGGATACCCGTGTTCGGCGAGCCGAATGGCAAGGTGTTTTCCGATGCCGCTGCTGGCTCCAGTGATGAGAATGGCTTGGCTGACAGGATGAGTCATGTGTAAAGTTTTATCCTTTCGGGCGTTAGTATAATCAACTTATGTCTAAAAAATATCTTGTGCCATTGACTGAAATTCGTCGTGAGCAGACGGTGGTGAATTCGCGCTTCATTGCCACGCTCGCACCTGCGTTTTCCATCGACGAAGCGCGCGCTTTCATGAAGCGCATCCGCGAAGAATTTGCGGATGCAAGCCATAATGTGCCTGTTTACATCATTGGCGGCGGAAATACGGTCACTGAATATTTTTCAGATGATGGTGAGCCGAGTGGAACATCCGGCAAGCCTGCGCTGACTGTCCTGCGCGGCAGTGGTTTGGGCGATGCGGTCTTGGTGGTGACCCGTTATTTTGGGGGCACCCTGCTTGGGACGGGCGGACTGGTCAAGGCGTATACCGAGGCGGCGCAGTCGGTGGTCAATGCCGTGGAGCGCGGGCAGCGTGTGCCAGTCCATGTGGCGATGGCGGCGATTCCGTATAACTTTTTGGAACGGGTGCGGATTTTGGTCAGCAAGAATCATGGCAAGGTGCTGGGGGAGGATTACGCCGGAGATATCACGTTGACGCTGCAATTCCCCGTGGAAAATTACGAGGCGTTTCAGATCGATTTGCGCGAACTTTCGGCGGGCAAAATACAGGCAGAAGTGATCGAGACGAAGGAAGAGATCGTAAAGGTGAGTTAGGCTGTTATCGGCAGGCAAGCAATACCTTGTAAACCGAAGATAAGCTCGGAAGCCAGTAATTTAGGAAAGAACAGGCTTCAAAGTTAGACCAGGCAAGGATGCCTAAACCTCCCAAAAGCATGGCGGCGGAGGCGATGGTTT
>JBAIYF010000695.1:0-2861 GCA_037916115.1 Anaerolineales bacterium | reverse complement strand
GTCCAAACCTGCGCTCCAACTGGTTGCCATTTGCCAATCAAGTTCGGGCAGGTCACCCGCAGTCCCCGCAGCACCTGTTTGGTCAGAAGGGGCTGGGTCAGAAGGGGCACAAGCCGCCACGGCAGATGCAACCACACCCAAACCTGCAATTTTCAAAAAGTCACGTCGATTTATCATAATGTCTCTCTCCTTTAGGGGTATCAGAACTTTTGCAAAAGTCAGCGGGTTCTTATGAACCCGTTTTGCATACTTCACAAGAATTCTATTATAGATTTTGTTGCTCAACTCACAGACTTCGGGTTTCGGGTTGCTAAGTAGTCACTATATCCGCCAGCATAACCGGCGAGTTGACCACTTTCGATCACCAATAGTCGTTGAACAGTTCTATCCAGAAAGTAGCGGTCATGCGAAATGACAAGTACCGTCCCTTCGAAGTCTTCAAGAGCTTGCTCGAGCACTTCGGCAGAGGCAATGTCGAGGTTGTTGGTGGGTTCATCAAGCAGCAGAAAGTTCGCACCGGAAAGAACCACCAACGCCAACTGCAAGCGGCTGCGCTCCCCGCCAGAGAGTTCGCCGATTTTCTGTGAGACTTGTTTGTAGGTAAATAAATATCTCAGCAAAAATGCTGTGGCTCTTGATTCGCTCATCTCACCCGCATAGCGGACGGCATCCAACACGGTCTGATTGAAATCGAGCGTCTCATGTTCCTGAGCATAATACCCAATCGACACGCTCGGTCCGATCTTGATCTCGCCTGCATCCGGCATTTCCTTACCGAGAATCATCCGCAGCAGCACCGACTTACCCGCCCCATTCGCGCCGATCAGCCCAACCCGCTCACCATGCCAAATGGTTTCGTTTATATCTGCGAACACACGCTTCTCGCCAAACGATTTGGAAATGCCCGCCAACTCCAGCACCTTGTTCGAGCCGCGCCAGCCGTTCAACTGCAATTCCATGCGGCGGCGTTCCGTCACAGGCTTATCCACCTTCTCCATCTTATCCAGCCGCTTTTGCATGGTCTTGGATTTGCGCGCAAGGTCTTCGTTGTCGTAGACCTTGCCCCAAATGGCAAGGCGTTTGATCGCCGCCTCAAGGCGTTTGATGGTCACCTGTTGGGCGCGGAACATTTCCTCCTGCCGGGCGAGGCGCATTTCCTTATCTGCCATGTAGGAGGTGTAATCGCCTTCAAAGACGTTCATCCTGCCGTCTTCGAGTTCGGCAATGTGCGTCACCGCTGCGTCGAGCAAATAGCGGTCATGCGAGATGATGACCACCGTGCCATCGTATTCACGGATGAGTTTTTCAAGATACATTTTGCCGGGCAGATCAAGGTGATTATCCGGTTCATCCAACAACAATACATCTGGATTCAGCAACAGCAGCCGCGCCAAGCCGACCAGTTTCTTCTGCCCGCCGCTCAACACGGAGAGGGGCTTGTCCAGCTCGCTTTGAGCGAGTCCCAGCCCGAGCAGTAAACTCCTCACCCGCTCTGGGTACGAGTCACCACCGAGGGCGTGATATTCTTCGATGAGTTCGTGTTGTCGTTCAAGTGCACGCTGTAATTTCTTTTCATCGCCGTACACGGCAGGGTCACCCAAACTGGTTTCGACCTTTTCAAGTTCAGCATGGACTTGTGCCACGCGCGGGTTACCTTGCAGGGCGGCGCCGAGCGCCGTCAGCGTGGGGTCAAGTTCGGGGTGTTGAGGCAGGTATCCCGTTGTAAGGAGGCGTTGTCCTGAGCCTGTCGAAGGGCGGGCGCGGGTGATGCTTCCGCCCAATTCGGGGGCATGTTCCCCTTCGATGAGTTTGAATAGCGAGGACTTCCCCGCGCCGTTAGCACCGATCAGACCGATGCGCTGCCCGTGCTGGATCTCCCAGTTGAGGTTTTCGAAGATGCGTTTGGCACCGAGGACGAGGGTGATGTTAGAGAGTTGAATTTGGATCATGGTTGGTTCCGGTTTGTAGGGGCGACCCTTCAAGGTTTGTCAAAGTATTTGATCAATCTGGGCGGGTCGCCCCTACGGTATTGTTAAACAAAAACGCCGCAGGCGGCACCTGCGGCGTGTGAAAGCGACGTGATCTTTCAGCGTACAGGCGCAATACGATAAGGAACAGCCTGATCGAAGCCGTTGATCGCCATTGCAAAAAGGGGTTTGCCTACGCTGAGAATGTAAAGCATGTTCGCGATTATACCTGAGTTTCTGCGTCGAGCAATTCCTGGATGTGTTTGAGCACCTTGGGGTTACGTACGCCGCCATAGAGAATTTTTGCAGCAACTTCTTTATCAAGTTCTTCAGAGGCGCCAAGATCGCTGGTGATCATATGAAGAAGCTTCTGGTCGCATTTATTGAGCAGGTCTACGGGAGACTTCGTGTCCATCGGCAGCGACATGGGGCAGTCCATGATGCGCGCGCCGGAACTCTGGTCGAATTCGAAGCAGAAGGTGTGAAAGAGTTGATGGACCGTATCCATTGCAAGTTGGGGCTCAACATCTGGCGCAACATTGGCAAAGAATTCCTGCGCTCGTTCCTTCAGCTGATTGAAGGTCATGCCGGGGTTTTCCTGCACGAGATCAAAGATCTTGTAGATCACGAGCGGACGATGCGTACTTGGCGTCATGCGAATCTTATGCGCAACAAGGATGTTGAGATAACGCTCCAGTCGCTTTTCAGGGGAAATGGGTGTTGCGGGCTTAGGCGCAGTTTTTTCCTGAGGTTTCTCCTGGGGCTTTTCCTGTTTTTGCGGCTGGGCATTGTTCTGCTTTTGCTGCTGTTTTTGCCCGTTGTTCGAAGGCTGTTCCTTCTTAACTTTGCCCACACCCTGCCACTTGTCATAAAACACAAACTTATCGCAGGCGC
>JBAIYF010000694.1:0-7275 GCA_037916115.1 Anaerolineales bacterium | reverse complement strand
TGGATTGTTCTGTTTTGAAGGCTGCTGCTTCTGCCCGCCGTTCGAAAACGTCTCTTTCTTGAATTTGTTCACGCCCTGCCATTTGTCATAATAGACAAATTTGTCGCAGGCGCTGACGAGATAATCTGCCGTGGTGCCGCTGATGCCCAGACCAATAACGGTCTTCCCGTTGGCGCGCAGACGATGAACCAGCTCAGTAAAGTCACCGTCGCCGGAAACAAGCAGGACGTGCGTGAACGTGTCGCGCCCGTTATAGAATAACTCCATCGCATCAAGTACGATGCGAATATCGGCGGCATTCTTGCCACGCTTGCTGTTGACGTGAATCAGCTCCACACCCATGCTGAGCAGCTGACGTTGTTTGCTGGCAGCTTCCGCCCAATCGGCATAGGCGCGGCGAAGTACCACACGCCCGGTCTGTGAAGCATAATTAAAGATGCGAGCCCAGTCGACCTCGGTGTTTTTGCCAAAGGTCTCCTCCACGCTGATCTCAATGTTGTCGTAATCGATGAAAACGGCTACCTGCGTTTCCTGTCCCATAAAACTCCAAACGATAAAGGATAACAGCCCGAAATGCGCTGCGCCCTTCAAATTTTTTGAAAGTATAGCATAGCCATAAAATTCTGTGGCAAAATAAGCTATGCCCATTGAACTGACCTCCCTCAGCCAGTCATCGTTGCAAGATTATTATGACTGTCCGCGCCGTTTCGAACTGCGCTACCTTCAAAAACTTTCATACCCCGCCATCGAAACCGAGCCCGCTCTCGAAAATGAAAAGCACCAGCGCGAAGGTGAGAGCTTTCACCGGCTTATTCAGCAGTATTTCATCGGCATTCCCGAAGAACAGATCACAAAACTGGCAAACACTGACAACCTTGCAAGATGGTGGGAGAACTTTATAAACACACAAGACCTCCGAAGTCTTAAAGACTTTGGAGGTCTAAGAACCGAGGTGACCTTGTCTGCGCCTTTAGGCTCATTCCGCCTCGTTGCCAAATACGATCTCATCACCAATGACGGGAAAAAATTCTTCATCTACGATTGGAAGACCTACCGCAAACGACCTAAGAACGAATTCCTTGCCATCCGTTTTCAAACGCGAGTATATCGCGCCCTGTTGGTGCAGGCTGGTGCATTCTTAAACGGCGGCAAACCCATCACCCCAGAACAGATCGAAATGGTCTATTGGTTTTCCAATTTTCCCAATGACCCGGCAAGGTTCCCATACACAACCGATCAATTCAACAGAGATTGGGGTGCCCTCAAAAAAATAGCGGATGAAATTCCCGCCTCTTCCTACCCGAAAACGGACGACACATCCCGCTGCCTTTACTGCCCCTACAGGTCGTACTGTAACCGCGGAGTTCGCGCAGGAGATGCGCTCGACGCCGAGTTAGAGTCCGAGACAGAAGAATTATTCGACATCAACTTTGAACAGATCGGCGAAATCGAGTTTTAGGGATCCAGATACACCCCAAAATGATTTGCCACAGGGCGCTCGCGTCCCGGAATGAGATTGTCAATGGGCGAATTCAGGATGACAGTGTTGCCATCCTTGCTGACCGCCATTGTGGAAGACCCTCCCCCATCCAAAGCCATCGCAAAATGTGCACCGAGGTCTCTTAATATCTCAGCCAGTTCCTGGAATGTCGCCCCTTCACTGTAGAAAGGTTGACGCCCGTCCACCACCACAAGGTATACATAACGTCCATTGCGGTTAATGCCTATTGCTGTCCGCGGGTCGACAACGGAATTGTCCAAACCTTCCACAATATTCCCGCCCAATATCAACATACGGTCACCGGAGAGGGCATGGAATATCTTATTTGGTGCGCGATTGAACGATAGCTCATTGCGGCGGCTGACATACAACGTAGGCTCGGGCTTTTCATTTTGCAACCCGTCTGCATAGATGTTCCCATCAGAAGCAGAAAACCCGTTTGGCGTCACAGGGTCACCTTCATGTGGATAATAATCCACCGGGCTTCTCGACCACCACGGGTAGAACGTATCGCCATTAATAGCGATCTGCAAACCGAACTCCTCCAAAAATGTGGAAGTCGTCCGCGCCCGGACTGCGCCGTCTGCTCCCGCGCTCCCCGGTGTGACGAAGAAACGGGCATCCGCTGTTTTTCTGTCAATCACGATCACATGGGCGATCATGGGATGCGGCAGATAACTAACAATGCGCCTATAAGTAACGCCTTCATACAGTTCCCGCTTGAATGCCACGGGCGCAGGACGCCCCAAAGTAAAGACAAAGTAAATGCCGATCGCCAGGAATGCAATCAGCAGAACAAGCCAGAACGCATTTTGCCTTTTGAATTTCATTTCTTTATGCTAACAGGCGAACATGAAGCAGAATTAATAGAAAACGACCCCGCGAACATTTGCGGGGTCGTCATCGTATTTGTACAGGTTACTGCCAGGCGAGTGCGCCGGATTTGCGATAGTTTGCCGCCAGCAATTCAAGGTCGAGGACGTTGATCGTGCCGTCGTTGTTGAGATCGGCTGCGGCGGGGATGGAGGCGTTGTAATTCATCCCGATCGTGAGCGCATCGAACTGGTCGATCACGCTGTTCCCGTCGATATCACCTGCGGGTAAGGTCACTGTTTGCATGGTCGTAACTGTCCCGTTGGCTAGGTTGATGAAGCCTTGAGCGTTGAGGTATCCCTGCGCCGAGGCAATGATGGTGTAGGTGCCGCCACCCATTGGAATGTTGAAGGTGCCATCAGCATTGGCGGTTTGCGAAACGACCAGCACGTTATTGACATCGTACAACTGGATGGTAACCGGCTTACCAGCAAGCACCTGCCCGGTGACATAGGCGGTGGTCGGTTGTGTGGCGGTTGGTGTGACAGAGCCATTGATCACGGTCACAAGATCGGGGATGTACCCAATGGACTGCAAGGCACCCTGCCCGGTTGAAACACGAGCCGTACATTGGACGGTCGACTCACCCACCTGTAAGCCGCGCACTGCGAAAGTAAAGGCGGTTCCACTGGAGGTGGCTTTGCGCCCGTTGCTGCCTGCAATGGCAAGGATGAATTGTCCATTCGTCGGTCCGTTGATAGCAGAGACCGGATCGGTGCCAAAGAGTTCGGCTGCCTGAATACCACTGACCTCCAGAACGGCGGGATTGTAAGTACAGGTAAATTCTGCTGCGCTGTACCCGTCAAGCGGCACATTGTTCAAGCTGACATTGACCAGACTGGTCTGCCCGAACGGCAGTGTGGGTTGAATCACATCAACAAGCACGTACGGACCCGACGGAGTGGGAACTGTGGTCGCTGTTGAAGTCAGACTTGGGGTGAGCGCAATAGATGTCTGTGTTCCAGCAACGCTTGTACTGACAATGGCAGTCTGCGTTCCGGCAATGGAGGTACCCACAATAGCGGTTTGGGTACTGGCGTTTGCTGTTTCAGTTCCTGCAATTAGCGTACCTACAATAGCCGTTTGAGTACCTGCAAAGGCAGTTTGTGTTGCCGCAATGGATGTGCCTGCAATCACGGTCTGTGTTCCTGCAATGGATGTACCTGCAATCGCAGTCTGCGTGCCAGCAATGGACGTGCCCGCAATCGCAGTTTGAGTTCCAGCAATGGATGTACCAGCAATCGCAGTCTGCGTACCAGGAATGAATGTACCAGCAATGGCAGTCTGCGTGCCAGCAATGGAAGTACCAGCAATGGCAGTCTGCGTACCAGCAATAGACGTGCCTGCTATTGCGGTTTGTGTTTCAGCAATAGACGTACCACCGATTGCCGTTTGAGTACCGGCAATGGCTGTGCTTCCGATCGCAGTTTGAGTGCCTGCTATTGCGGTTTGTGTTTCAGCAATGGACGTACCTGCAATTGCGGTCTGAGTTGCGGCAATAGCGGTTTGCGTCGCGGCAACAGCGGTGCCAGTGATGGCGGTCTGCGTTTCAAAGATCGCTGTTTGCGTCCCAGCAATGGATGTTGCCGGAAGGTCGGGCGTAGTAGTTACAGTGACAGTCGGTGTGTTCGTTTCGAACGTACCCGTTGGTGAGGGTGTCACAGTGATGGTGGGACTTGGGGTTTCAGAGACCGTCAACGTACCGGTTGGAGTAGGAGTTCCAGTTTCAGGAGAAACCGTTTCAGAAAGTGTCGGCGTTGCTGTTGGAGGCGTTGTAGCTGTAAAGGTCGGGGTCACCGTCGCACCATTCGAGGCAGACTTGGTCGCGAACATTTCATAATAGCCCGTCCCCGCATCCGAGCGGATCTCCACGTAATAGAACCCGGCAGGCTGCGTGGAAGAAAGCGTACCGTTGGCACGTGTGATCTCATTACCGTTCTGATCCAACAGAACAATGACCGGCACCAGCCCAATGGCAGACGGTGTAACCTTGATATCGAACTGGGCATTTTCCACCAACAAAAGCGACCAACGCTCTCTCCGGTACGGGTCTACGCTGCCGAGATAAGTCGTGTTCCAGTCCAGAATGCCGCGCATCACGGTTTGCAGGTCAGGGATGTTCATGAGCGGTGTAAGGATTGGAACGGTCTGTCCGTTCTTGGTGTAGGTGGTCTTGTTCGTAAAAACGTTGTAATTGACCGTCCAACCTGCAAAGCGGGTATCGAGAACGTTCGGGCGGAAAACAAAATGCAGGTGGGGTCCCGGGTATTCGTTGCCCGGGCAGACCTGTTGTGTTGCATTGTTATGGATGATGCCCAAGCGCTGGTTACGGCTGACCTTGCTGCCAGCAGTCACTTGAATCTTATCAAGGTGCCAGTATTCAGTGATCCAGCCATTGCCATGGTCGATCTTGATATAGCAGGAACCGACCTGATAGACAGTACCTGCAGCAGCGGCAACGACCCAATCATTGGAGGTATCTTCACCAATGGTCATCTTAACCCGCGGGGCAAAGTCTATCGCGCCGCCGTTCTTATAATTATGCGGGCTGGTGGTGGGGCGCTTCCATCCGTTATCAAGCCCGTCATAGGAAACCCAGGCTTTACCCTGCTCCCATGGCAGTTGGAACATATCCACAGGCGGAGCACTGTTGGCAAATACGCTGCCCGGAATCGCAGAGAGAATGACCACCGCGATCAGTAAAACTCTGGCTGATTTCTTGAATTTCATGTCACACTTTTCCTATTCACGGGCAAACCGCCCGGGCGTCATCCACGCGGATTGTCGCTCTTGAGAACGCGGATCAGGAAGAAAATTCCGACGATCAGCAGCACACCAATGATGGCAAGCACTACTACGGTTCCGGCGGGAAGAGAGGCCTGGTCGGCCGCTTCAGGCTCGGTTCCAAGCGGAAGCGGAGTTCCCAACAAAGGCATATCTCCAGACGTCCCCTGTTCCGCACTGATCGCAAGCGGCAGGGTTTGCGTGTTGACGGTCACACCGGGCATGGGGGCGGCAAACCCTGATTCGTTTTTGACTACAAGGGCAGCGCTTTCGAGGTACACATTCGTATTGCAGGCGCCTAGTGTAATAAAACGAACCTCCGCGAGGACGCCGTTGGCGACCTGCGGGGTGGTGCTTGCAAAGGATGCATCCACAAGCCCGTCGAGTTGGGGCAGCGGTAAACCATTCATGCCGGGGATGGCAGTAGCAGCGTTGACAGGTTTCATACATGCCGGGTCGAAACGGATCTGGAAGGTAATGCCCTGAATGGGGGCGGCGGATGCGCCGTTGACGTTAACGACCACGGTTTCGCCGGTCTTGAAACTGCTGGTGCTGACCGTCAGCCAGATGGACTCTGAAGACTGGGCATGCACCGGCACAGCAATGAATAAAAGAATAATGCCTACAAAGGCCGAGATAATTTTTTTCATTAAGATTCTCCGTGGGAGGGACGCGCCGCTGGTTTGCGGCGCGTCCCTGATTGCTTTGATGGGTTACTGCCAGGCTAATGCACCAGATTTGCGATAGTTTGCAGCCAGAAGTTCAAGGTCGAGCACGTCGATGTTGCCGTCGTTGTTAAGGTCGGCGGCGGCAGGGCTGGCAAGGTTGTAGTTCATGCCGATGGTGAGGGCATCGAACTGGTCGATCACATCGTTGCCGTCAATGTCACCGGCAAGCAGTGTCACTGTTTGCAGTGTTGTAGTGGCTCCGCTGGTGATCACCGGGCTACCCTGGGCTTTTAGGTATCCAGGAGCCGTTGCGACTACCGTATAAGTCCCCGCCGGAACCGACATGGAAAAATTTCCATTTGCGCCGGGGGTGGCGGTTGCCTGGACGGAGCCATCCTGCTTATACAGCGTCACAGTGGCGGTTTTGCCAGCCAGCACAGTACTGGTCAGTGTTCCATTGGGGGCTGTGATCGTAAGCGTGGCAGGTGCGACTTCGATATCGGTCAATGCGCCGCCTGTGGATACACGTCCCTCACAACTGATCTGCGCTTCACCAACAGCAAGCGCGGTTACGGTGAAATTGGCAACAGCGCCATCCTGAGTTGCACGCTTTCCATTACTGCCCGCCACGGCGAAGATGAACGTGCCATTCGCGGGTCCGTTCGTCACGGCTGCGGGATCCGTTCCGAACAATCCGGCATCAGCAATGTTGCTGATGGAGATGAGAGCCGGGTTGTAGGTACAGGTGAATTCAGCGCTGGCATAGCCACCGCTCGGCACGTTGGTTAGCATGATGGTGCCAATGGAGGTGCCGCCAACCAGAACCGATGCGGGGTTAAGCATCACAGCCGAACCGGGTGTGTTCGTCTGTTCGGTGCGGGTGATTTCCATCAGGTAGGTTCCTTCGCCGCTCTTCGGCTGGATCTGAATGAAATATTCGCCCGCAGGTCGGTTGACGGTCAATGAGGCGTTGGAGAGAGTGCCGTTTGCCATGGCGATCTGATTTTCGTTGGCATCCAACAGGTAGATATCAGGGGTCAGGTTCCCCGATGTGGTGATGACAGAAATTGTGAAATTCTCCGCCTCCACCAACTGCAGCGACCAGCGTTCGTAGCGATTCGCATTGACCGCCCCATTGAAGACGGCATCCCAAAAGGTAGTGCTGCGAATGATGATCTGCGCGCCAAGACCCTGTGCCTTCGCCGGGGTATGTGTTCCCAGAAGGCTCACAATGGCTGCGATCAGCATCATCGTGCGGAATAAGTTCTTTAATTTCATTACGTTCTCCTTTTCTGTTTTGATGTTCTCCGGGCATGATTACACCCAAATGCAATGCGTTGTGTTTGTTCCGTATCTCCTCCAGACTGCCGCAACCCGGCGTTTCAAGCGATAATGACAGGCAACAATGCCATTTACATTCTATAGTTCAAAAAAAAAATGGCGCGTTAC
>JBAIYF010000693.1:0-6867 GCA_037916115.1 Anaerolineales bacterium | reverse complement strand
ACCCAAAGATGATCCTCATCATGTTCCCACTTCAGGCTCAGGCGAAGGCATACGCTCTGTTCTTAAGTCGCCTATGGCGCTCGTAGGCGTATCCATAGCCCTATGGGCGAGTGCCGCAAACGAACTTATCAACGTGATCTTTGGCGTCTGGCTGGAGGATTCTTTCGGGTTGAAAATCGCAGCGCTGGCAGGAGCATCCGCGGTGATTGGGCTGTCCGAACTCAGCGGCGAAGGGCTTGTAGCCTTTACAACAGACCGCCTTGGCAAACCACGCGCCCTTGCCATTGGGCTGGTTGCCAACTCACTTGCCGCCATCCTGCTTCCCTTCATCGGGCAGACGCAACTCGGCGCGCTGGTGGGCTTATTCCTTTTCTATATTTCCTTCGAGTACGTAATGGTCAGCCACATCCCTCTCGTCACAGAACTTGCTCCGTCTGCCCGTGCAACCCTGCTTTCGCTCAATGTCACCGGGCATGCCTTGGGTCGCGCCATTGGAGCATTGCTGGCTGCATTTATTTACCAAAAATATGGTTTTCTCTCCGTAGCATTGACAGCGGTGCTGTTCAATTTCGCAGGAATCATTGCTCTTCGAAAAATGCAAAAATAAAAAAGCCCCGCCATACGGCGGGGCTCTCTTCGATGAAGGGGGAAACTAGATGGAGCTATTTATGCTGCTGAAGGTTCTACCAATCTGCGGACCGAGGAGGGTCAAAGCCGCAATAACAACAAGAGCAACCAAAACGAGAATCAGAGCATACTCGACCAAACCTTGTCCTTTTTCTTTCGGTGAGAACAACATGTTTTCTATCTCCTTTCTTTTAGATTTCCCAACATTAATTAGGATATTCCTATTTTACCCCAGGCAATAGGCATTAAAAAACATACGCCTTTTCTATTAAGTTTAAAATTGGGCTGTCAGTTTTTCATTAATTTGCCTTATTTCCATAAAAATAATTTATCGAAAATACAAATAAAAAAGCCCCGCTATTTGGCGGGGCTTTTCACCAATCTGCTAGAGGCTGGAGTTAATACTGCTGAAAATCCTACCGATTCGCGGTCCGAGGAGTGTGAGTGCTGCAATAACAACAATGGCAACTAAAACGAGAATCAGTGCGTACTCTACCAAGCCTTGTCCCTTTTCATTGGGTGAGAACAACATGTTTTTTATCTCCTTTCTTTTAGGTTTCCCAATATTATTTATCGATATTCTTATTCTACCGTACACAATAGATTTTACAAAAAAAGTAAGCCTTTTCTATTTACAGTTATGATAATTTCGAAACGACTTGCCTATTTTTTCAAAAACTCACCCCATTGTCCGTAAAAATAATTTGGCAAAAATGTTAAAATAAAAAAGCCCCGCCATACAGCGGGGCTTTTTTATAAACCTACTAGAGGCTGTTGTTGATGCTGCTGAAAATTCTGCCGATCTGGGGACCAAGGAGTGTGAGCGCTGCAATAACAACGATGGCAACCAAAACGAGAATCAACGCGTATTCAACCAAACCCTGTCCTTTTTCTTTAGGTGAGAACAACATGGCTTTTTATCTCCTTTCTCTTAGATTTCCCAGTAATGCTTGGGATGTTTTTATTTTACTGCATACGATTATTTTTGCAAGAAAAAATACATCTTTTCCTTTACATTTATGTTAATTGCATAAAGAAACATCCTTTTTTTCTATAATTTGTCCCATTAAATCTCAAAACATGCCGTCCTGAGAAATAAGTGATGATAATTACAAAACCCTCGATTTCTGTGGTTAAATAACTCTTGGTACCCCCATGCTCATACACTCAGCCTCTCAACTTCTCACTCTCGCAGGTGAACCCCAGCGCGGAAAAGCCCTTGGCACTCTTGGCATCATCCCAAACGGGGCCGTCGTAATTCGCGATGAAAAAATAGTCGCTGTAGGTTCCACCGAAGAATTGCGCAATGCCTACCCAGACGAGCCTACCCTTGATGCAGGCAGATGTGTGGTCATGCCCGGTTTCGTGGACCCACACACTCACCTCATTTGGGCGGGAGATCGAGCAGATGAGTTCGAGAAGAAAATGGCAGGCACGCCCTACCTCGATATTCTAGCAGCAGGTGGAGGCATCCTTTCAACCGTTCGCGCGACCCGCACCGCAAGCATAGAAACACTTATCGCAGAAACTCGCCCACGCATGCTGCGCATGTTCCGCAATGGGACAACGACCGCTGAAGCAAAGACCGGCTACGGTCTGCAGACCGCCACCGAACTGCGCCTGCTCAAAGCCCTGCTCACCCTCAACGACGAAAGCCCCATGGACCTCGTCTTCACCTTCCTGGGTGCACATGCCATTGCACCTGAATATAAGGACAACCCGCAAGGCTATACGGATGAAGTAACCAATACCATGCTGCCCATGTTGAAGGAATGGTGGCAGACGCATGCCCCGCGCCACCCCCTGCCTTTTGTGGATGTCTTCTGCGAGACGAAAGCCTTCACCCTCGAACAATCGCGTCAGATCCTGACCCGGGCAGGGGAGTTGGGATTCCCGCTCAAGATCCACGCGGACGAATTCGACAACCTCGGCGGAGCGTCACTGGCAGCGGAGTTAAAGGCTGCCTCGGCAGACCATCTCGTGGTCACGTCTGACGCGGATATTGAGGCGTTGGGAAAATCAGATACCGTCGCTGTCGCGTTGCCATGTACTCCATTCGGGCTGGCAGAGCCCCATTACACCCCGGCGAAGAAATTGCTCGAAGCCAACGCCCTGCTTGCCATTGCCACCGATTGCAACCCCGGCACAACGTGGAACGAGTCGATGCAATTTGCAATTGCGCTGGCGTGTCGCTATATGAAGTTGACCCCCGCGCAGGCGATCGCAAGCGCCACCATCAACGCGGCGCATGCCATTCGAAAAGCAGATACCATTGGGTCGATCGAAGTTGGAAAACAGGCGGATATTCTCATTCTGTCTGTGAACGATTATCGCCAGGTGGGCTATCGCTATGGGACAAACCTTGTGAAGCAGATCATCAAACGCGGGCAGGTTTATTCCGTGGATATGGGATACTACCGGACAGCATAAACAGCATGCCCACATACTGGCTGGTTTTTGCGATCATTCTTTTCATCAACGCCAGTGCGGCGGCGGTTATGTCCGCCATTTTAGGATATAGACCACAAAAACCGGGCATTCGTTCGATGACTTTTATGCTGGCTGCGCTGGCGCTATGGTCGTTCAGTTATGCCATGATCACGCTTTCTCCGTCTGAACATGGCAAATTGTTATGGCTGCGGATGGAAAACATTGGCATTCAGTTCACCCCTGTATTTTGGTTTTTCTTTTCATTAAAGTATGTGCGCAAAGACCAATGGCTTACAGGCAAGCCGGTCATGTTCGCTTTCTACATCATTCCAGTCATTGCACTGGCGTTCATCTTTTCAGACACGGCTTTTCATCTTTATTACACCTCCATAAAAGTTGCCACCGAAACGGGCGGACCTTTGATCATCAGCCGTGGACCCATGTATTGGGTTGCGCTCTCGCAAAGTTATGCATTGTATCTCGCTGGGCTGATCATGCTGGTCAACCGTTTTGTACGCTCACGGACGTTTTACCGCAGGCAGACTCCCTATTTGATCAGTGCCGTGCTTGTGCCGTTTGCCGTCAATTTGATCTATCAGATTGCTCCGGGAATTCTGCCCCTGTTCCCGGCCCCTGTGGACCTTACGCCTCTTTCCTTTACGATCACCGCCGGGCTGCTTGCAGCGGGGATCTTTGGTTTGCGACTGATGGATATTGCCCCGATCGCGCGCGATAACGTGATGGAACATATCCCGGAAATGGTGTTCGTGCTCGATGAAAAGGAACGCATCATTGATGCGAACGCCGTGGCACAAAAATGGATCGGCAGACCGTTGCACGAGATCATCGGACGCGAACCCATCGATGTCTTTCAAAACTGGCCCCAACTGCTCAAGCGGTTTTTCTTCCTTGAGGAAGCCCGCGACGAGATCGAAATTCCTGGTGACCCGCCCCGCATTTTGGAAACCATCATCACCCCCATATTCAACCAACGCCAGCAACTTGAAGGACGGGTGATCCTTGCCTACGACATCACCGACCGAAAGGCTCTTGAAAAGGAACTAAAGAAGGCGAATGAATCGCTGCAATTGCAGCTCAACGAAAATGAACGCCTGCGCATACAATTGCAGGAACAGGCGATCCGCGACCCGCTGACCGGGGTGTTCAACCGGCGTTATTTTGCAGAAGCCTTGGACAACGAAACCGCACGCGCCATCCGCGAGAAGACCCCGTTCTCCATCATCATTCTGGATGTCGACCATTTCAAAAGAACCAATGACACTTACGGTCATAAATGCGGTGACGCGGTCTTGCAATCGCTGGCGAAATTCTTGATGCAAAACACCCGCCGTAGCGACATTGTCTGCCGGTTTGGCGGAGAGGAGTTCGTTATTTTGATGCCGGATGCCCCTGTGGAGTCTGCTCAAGAGCGCGCGGAATTTTTCAGGCAGGAATTCGCGTCGAACGTGAATCGCTGCGGAAACGAAGAGATCCGTTCGACCTTTTCTGCCGGGGTGGCATCCTTTCCGTTGCACGCCGCTTCGGGGGAGGCACTGCTTGGGTTGGCAGATCAGGCGCTCTACGAGTCCAAAGAGGCGGGGCGCAACCGCGTCACTGTCTATTCACTTGAAACAAACAATTCCAGTCTCAAGAACTAATTTATTTCAAAACTTTATGTAGGAGATTATCTGTATGCAAATAGATATCATCGGCGTACCCATCGACCTTGGCGCAGATCGTCGCGGTGTGGATATGGGACCCAGCGCCATTCGGTATGCACACCTTCAAAAAAAGCTTGAAGACCTTGGCTACACCGTGAACGATGAAGGAAATGTAGAAGTGCCCATTGCCGAAATGTGCAAGATCACCAACCCAAAACTCAAATATATTGATTGCATCATCCCCATGGCACGCAGAGTTTCCGGCGCGGTATCCACGTCGATCCAGGCGGGCAACTTTCCGCTGGTAATCGGCGGCGATCATTCCCTTTCCATTGGTTCGGTGCGCGGCGCGGCACGCAGCAAAAAACTGGGCGTCATCTGGGTGGATGCGCATGCCGATTTCAACACCGCCGAAACCACACCTTCGGGCAACATTCACGGCATGTCGCTTGCTGCCTTGTGCGGCATGGGCGATAAAAGCCTGGTGCAACTTTGGGACGAAACCACACCGGTCATCGACCCGGGCAAGATCGCCATCATCGGTGCGCGTGACCTGGATGAAGGCGAGAAAAGGAACCTGCGTGACGCAGGCGCCATGGTGATGGGCATGGAACAGATCGACCGTTATGGCATGGTGACCTGTCTTGAAAAAGCTATTGAGCGCGTCAGCCGCGATGTGGATGGACTTTATCTCTCGCTCGATCTCGACTCGCTCGACCCCGAACATGCGCCCGGCGTGGGAACCCCCGTGCCCGCGGGGCTTTCACAACGTGAAGCACACCTTGCCTGCGAAATGATCGGCGAGACCGGAAAACTGATCGGCATGGATGTGGTCGAGGTCAACCCGATCCTCGACGTGCAAAACCGCACCGCTTCCCTCGCCGTTGATTATGCCCTCTCGGCGCTTGGTCGCCGCATTTGGAATGGAATCTAATGAAGCCTGCAATTTCAGATCTCGAACGACTTGCCCGTGAAGCGGGCGCCATCCTAAGGAATGGATATAACAAAGAGCACACGGTTCATTACAAAGGGGAGATTGATCTTGTTACCGAAGCCGATCATGCCTCTGAAGCCTTTCTGCTCGGAGAAATAAAATCCGCTTTCCCCGGCGGGCACATCCTCGCCGAAGAGAGCGGAAACATCCAAGGCAGCAACGCGGACATTTGGTACATCGACCCGCTTGATGGCACGGTCAATTATGCGCATCACATTCCCATCTTTTGCGTGTCCATCGGCTTCGCCGTGAACGGCGTGTTGACTCTCGGCGCCGTCTACGACCCGCTGCGTGATGAAATGTTCACCGCCGAAAAAGGCAAAGGCGCTTTCCTCAACGGGAAAAGCATTCACGTTTCCAACACCGTGGAATTGGGCAAAAGCCTGCTCGTGACGGGCTTTCCCTACGACACCTGGAATACGGAACTGGACAACTTCAAATACTTCGAACGCCTCGCCAAGCGGACGCAGGGTGTGCGCCGCCTCGGGTCCGCCGCATTAGACGCCTGCTACGTCGCCGCCGGACGCTTTGACGGCTTTTGGGAATACAAGCTCAAACCCTGGGACGTAGCCGCTGGCGGCTTGATCGCAAGGGAAGCCGGGGCAACCGTCACCGCCATTGACGGCAGGGATGATTTCCTCTCGCCACCCATGTCCATTTTGGCGACCACGCCGGGCATCTATGAAGCGGTGAAGGAACAGTTGGGATAGTAAAACGGACGGCGCATTGCGCCGTCCGTTTTTTTGATAGTTGGTGGGCCCGGTAGGATTCGAACCTACGACCAAGCGATTATGAGTCGCCTGCGCTAACCGCTGCGCCACGAGCCCGTGATTAAAGTGTCAGGTGTCAAGTGCGAGAGTGTCACGTGACACTTGGAACCTGGCACTTGACACCGAACGTCAGAGCGGGAGATGGGATTCGAACCCACGAAATGTCAGCTTGGAAGGCTGATGCCTTACCACTTGGCGACTCCCGCAAGGCGAAGCCGATTTTACTTGCAGGCGGGCATACCGTCAAGCATACCTTGACCTTCCCCCTGCATTGGAGTAAAATACCGCCCGCATTAATAAAGAACGCTTCCGTAGCTCAGTGGATTAGAGCGCTTGCTTGCGGAGCAATAGGTCGCAGGTTCGAGTCCTGCCGGGAGCACACAAA
>JBAIYF010000692.1:0-2904 GCA_037916115.1 Anaerolineales bacterium | reverse complement strand
CTGCATAGATCTGCGCCGGATCGTCACGCAAGATCTTTTCCACCCGGCTGGTTTGCTCAAAGAAATCCTTCCAGTCTGTAGAGGCAAGCAGGCGTAGACTAATAAAACAACTGGCAACCATGGTCTCATTCGCTGGCGCAAGAGATGCTGACTCGTTCGCGATCTTCAACATGCTTTTCGGTGTATCCATCCCTGTCAGTTCGGCGGCGGCATAGAGAAGTTGTTCGAGAATACCGATCCTCAGCATGATCGGCAGCGCCCACAGTTCACCAATTGTCAACGGTGTGACCTGCTGATAGCTCAGGATAAAAGCAGTAGTTTGGGTCAGATCGATCTGACTCTGGTTGTACTCGATCCATGCGTGTGCCAGTGCAAAGATGCGCGTATGTCCCAATAAGGTGCTGTCATCCAGTTTGGGTAATTGTTTGAGGAAGCTCTCGGGTAGATCTTCTTTGATCTGGCGAAAGGTTTTTTTGACGATGTAAAAATTATCGAGCATCCATTCGCCTGCATGCGACACCGGCAGATCATCTGCCGGTGCAACTTTGAATAGTGCATTGGCATTACCCAATGCCTGTTCCCAGGTTTTTAGATGATCCAATAGATCGAATTTTTTAGAATTAAATATTTCCAGGGGATCCCATGCAGGGATCGGGGATACGCCCACGCTGTGCGTTTTGGCTACTTTATGCGCGAACTCTGTCAGCCGGATGTCTGCATCGGGGTTACTCGGTACGGATAAAGTGCCCTGAGATGAATTTTGCATAGGTTCAATACTCTATGCGTTTGAAGGTGGATACTTCTGGTGAAATTGGTTCTTGTTTAAAGGGTAGATCTTGTACGATCAAAAGCGGCGCCCTGCCGTATAAAATGAAATGATTGACCATACTGCCATACGGCCATTGATGATGCCCTGAATAGCCATGCGCATTAAATGTAACGATGTCGATCTGCTCCTGTTCTTCGACCTGATGCAACGCGACGATCGGATGTTCACTGGTAATGAGATGGACTCGAACATCGATGTCCTTCAGATAGGAGCGGGACTTCAAGTGCTCGAGATAGTATTCCGCTTCTTCACGGTTTCGTTCAACAACACGATGGACAAGATCAATATCTTCAGGAGCCGGGGGCATTTGACGCGCCATTTCCGGCATTTTCACCACATGCACAAGATGTACCTGAGATTTATGGAATTGTGCCAATTGCATGACAACCGGCAAGACATTCTCTGCTCGCTGGGAACCGTCCAGGGGCACGAGGATGCGTTTGTAAAGGGGGGCGGTTGATAATTTATCAGCGTATGTTCCATATTGATGTGCCCGGACAATCATCAGCGAAGTCTGAGCGATGAGGACGATCTTTTGTGTAACGCTGCTGATGCCCCATTGTGTCAGTCCGCTTCGCCCGTGGCTGCTAAGAACGATAAGTTTCATTTCCTGTTTCTGGGCATATTCCGCAATACCTTCTGCCACCAGCCCCTCCAACACTAGTGCATTCGTTCGAATCCCGGACTGTTCAAAAAGTTCTTTTATCTTTTCCAAATAGAGTGCGGACCTTGTCTTGTTGATCTGCCAATTCAGCAGGTCGAACAACTGGGCTGATGGAACGGACTGATTCTTTTCCAACATGCGGAGCAGAGTGACTTCTGCATTGAAGGGACCTGCAATGGCGGCAACATGCGGCAAAACGCAGTCAGCCATTTGTGAACCGTCCAATGGGACAAGAATGGTATCGAACATGGTTTATCCTTTACATGAGCAAAAATGTAACATGTATATCAAGTAGTCGTATTCTCCATCCGGGAGTAAAAAATCTTTTTGGCGATTTCGGCAACCAAAACATAAAGAGCCACCAGCCCAAGCATCGTTAACATCAAAGGCGCAGGCAGTGGAATAAAGCCAAACAGGAAATTAAACGGAACATACGGCAACAGGAATGTGATCCCTATCACCACCAAGGTGCTCACCAGCAAAAGTTTGCCCGGACGGCTGCGGAAGAATACACCTCGAGTCCTCACAACCAGTGCAATAACCAATTCAGTTAGAAGAGACTCAATGAACCAACCCGTGCGGAATTCTTCCGGCGTGGCGCGGAACAGAAATAGCAGCACGCCAAAAGTCAGGAAATCAAAGATCGAACTGACCAGTCCGAAAAGGATCATGTAATCGCGGATAAAGACCGTGTTCCAGCGGCGCGGTTTCGCCACCCATTCCGGGTCCACATTGTCGCTGGCGATGGTGGTGCCGGGGATGTCTGATAAAAAATTGTTAAGCAGGATCTGGGGGGCAAGTAAAGGCAGGAATGGCAGAAAAAGCGAAGCGCCCGCCATGCTAAACATGTTACCGAAGTTGGCGCTGATGGTCGTCAAAATATATTTGAGCGTATTCGCAAAGGTCACACGACCCACATCGATCCCCTCCCGTAGAATGTCCAGATCTTGTTTGAGCAGCACAAAATCGGCGGCGTCTTTGGCAACATCCACAGCGGTATCCACCGAGATGCCTACATCGGCGGCATGCAAGGCAGGGGCATCGTTGATACCATCGCCCATATAACCGACCACATGTTTGGTCTTGCGTAATGCCAGGATGATGCGTTCCTTTTGGTTGGGATCCACTCCCGCAAATATATTTGTTCGTTCCGCGGCATGCCAAAGCGCCTCGTCGGTCATGTTGTTCAATGCGCTGCCAGTCAGCAAACCTGTGATCGGTAGATGTACCGCTTCAGCAACATGCCGCGCCACCTTGTCATTATCGCCAGTGATGATCTTGAGTTGAACGCCGCGTTTGGCAAGGTCAACAATAACCTTTGCCACATCAGGCTTGGGCGGGTCAAAAAATAGCAGGAAACCGACAAAGGTTAAATCCTTTTCATCAGCGCTCGAATAAGACTTGGATGATG
>JBAIYF010000691.1:0-1604 GCA_037916115.1 Anaerolineales bacterium | reverse complement strand
GAAGTGGAAGAAGCCCTGAAGTTGTGGGATACCCACGGCGACGGCAAGTGGAAGAGCAAGCTCATGCTCAAGGACTCCATCGCCGATGTGACCTTGCAGTTCGTGCTCATCCGCCCGCGCGATTACGATGTGATCGCCACCATGAACCTGAACGGTGACTACCTCTCCGATGCGCTCGCCGCACAGGTGGGTGGTATCGGCATCGCTCCGGGTGCGAACATCAACTACGTGACGGGTCACGCCATCTTCGAAGCGACTCACGGCACCGCGCCCAAGTACGCCGACCTGGATAAGGTGAATCCCGGTTCGGTCATCCTTTCCGGCGAAATGATGCTGCGCTACATGGGTTGGGGCGAAGCCGCCGACCTGATCGTGAAGGGCATGGAAGGCGCCATCGCCGCCAAGACCGTCACCTACGACTTTGCCCGCCTGATGGACAAGCCGACCGAAGTGAAATGCTCCGAGTTCGGTGATGCGATCATCAATTGGATGGACAAGGATATTCCGGTGGCGAAGGCTGTTCCGGCTAAGAAAACAACGGCCACATCGTCCTCGAAGGGGAAGAAAGTGGTTGCCAAGAAGGCAACAAAGAAGGCTGCGCCGAAGAAAGTTGCCGCCAAGAAGCCTGCTAAAAAGAAGCCGGCAAAGAAGAAGTAATACATCAAAGAAGGTCGAGACTGAAAATCTCGACCTTCTTTTTTATCAATTGGCAAAGGCGGGAATGTAGGATATAGTCTCACGGCTTTTGGAGACTTATTTCATGTCCTTGCTTACAACACACCCCCTTGTTCAATCCCTGCGAGAGTTAAAGGGCAATCCGCGCGCCGCGGTGTTGACCGAATTGATGTTCGGCATTCCCTATAACTTGTTCATGCCGTTCTTTTCCGTGTATATGGTCGCGCTCGGCATGACCGACCAGCAGATCGGCAGTATTGCCAGTTTGGGTCTGGTCTTGCAAGTGTTTACTGCATTTGTAAGCGGCGCCATTGTGGACAAGTTCGGGCGCAGGCTGACTCTCTTGATCGCCGACCTGCTTTGCTGGGTATTGCCCTGTCTCGTTTGGGCGATCGCGCAGGACGTGCGTTATTTTGCGGTTGCAGCAGCGTTGAACAGCCTATGGCGTATCTCGCTCACCGCATGGACCTGTCTCATGGTGGAAGATGCCGAGGAACGTCATCTTGTGCATATTTGGACTTGGATCATGATCTTCATGTTTTCATCCGCGTTTTTTACGCCCATTGGCGGGTGGTTCGTGAATCGTTTCGGTTTGATCCCTGCCTTGCGCGGGTTGTTCTTGTTCGGCTTTTTCGCGCTCGCTGCAAAAGCCATCGTTCTCTATGTGTTTTCACATGAAACCAAACGCGGTATCCAACGGCTAGAGGAGACCCGTCACCGTTCGATCCTTCAACTACTGAGCGAATACCGCGGTGTCTTTTGGCAGATACTGCATTCCAAACCCATTTTGGCGGCACTGTCTTTGATGATCATCATGAACATCTACACCACGGTCAGCAATAATTTTTGGGGCGTATTGTTCTCCACCAGGCTTGGGTTTGCCGAATCAGATTTGTCGCTTTATGTGGCGCTGCGTTCCATTGTGATGA
>JBAIYF010000690.1:0-1863 GCA_037916115.1 Anaerolineales bacterium | reverse complement strand
GCAAAGCGCTCCACAACGGAAGCATATAACGCGCCCTGAAAGGTTGCAGGCGTTGCCAATACACCGACCTTGCCCGTCTGCGTTTTCTCCGCCGCCGGTTTAACAGCGGGCTCCATACCCACAAACTTAACATCCGGGAACGTTTGGCGCAAATAGGTCAATGCCGCTGCCGAAGCCGTATTACAGGCAACGACGATGATCTTTGCATTTTGCGCCAACAAAAACCGGGTGATCCCCTCAGAGAAATCCTGAATCTGCTTCATTGGGCGTGGACCGTAAGGAACGTGTCCCTGATCGCCGAAATAGATAATATCTTCGTTGGGCATCAATGCGCGAATTTCACGCAGAACGGAAAGTCCGCCCGCACCGGAGTCAAAGATGCCGATTGGGTCTTGAAATGATCGCATACGAGAGGGATTATGTGGTATTTAAGACTTTTACTTCTTCGTCGCATCTACAAAAGATTTGAACAGACGACGCATCACAGGTTGGTCGGTCAGCCACTCGGGGTGCCATTGAACCCCCATGGCGTAGGGGTGGTCGGGCAATTCCACGGCTTCGATCATGCCGTCTGGAGCATGACCAACCACCTTTAAGGAAGAGGCGACGTCCTTCAATCCCTGATGGTGAAGGCTGTTCACCTGCAATAACGTTTCTCCAAAAATCTCTGCCATACGTGAATCTTCATCGATATTGACTGGGTGGGCAATGGTCGTGAATTCATCCTGGCTGTGTTCAAGGGTTGTCTTGAACTGATCCGGGATGTGGGTGTAAAGTGTGCCGCCCAAAGCCACATTCATCACCTGCACGCCGCGGCAGATTGCGAGAAAGGGTTTTCCGTCTTCAACGGATTGTTTGAGCAGTGAAAGTTCGGTCACATCGCGATAGTCGTCTACATCATGAATCTTGGGATGATCTTCGCCGTTGAAATATTTGATGGACATATCACCACCGCCGGAGAACAAGACACCATCCAAACGGGAATATAGTTCAAGGCGGGTCGCATCATCCAAAATAGCGGGAATGAGAACTGGGATTCCGCCGCCTTGAGCTACTGCACGGATATACGTATGTTGGACGGCTGCGATATCGCGCTCGAACGTGTTTTTGGTGTTGTAGGTTGTAATGCCGATCAATGGATTTGTCATTCATGCCTCCGAAAACTACTGCATTAAAGGATACCACAAGCGGTTTAAACAAAAAAACTCCGATGAATATAATCCATCGGAGTTCAAGTAAGGAAAACTAGGAGAACTTTTCCTTGATGCGGGCGCTCTTACCGGTGCGTTCGCGCATGTAGTAGAGCTGGGCGCGGCGAACCTTACCGTGGCGTTCCACCACGATCTTGTCCACACGCGGGGAGCGGAGCAGGAAGGTGCGTTCCACGCCCACACCGTTCGACGCCATGCGGCGGACAGTGACGGCGGCGTTGTTGCCGCTGTTTCGCAGGCGGATCACCATGCCCTTGAATTCCTGGATACGTTCGCGTTCGCCTTCCTTGATCTTGACGTGTACGCTTACGGTATCACCAGCAGCCAGCTGGGGGATCTTCTCGTTATTTTTTGCCTCGACGGCTTTAATCAGGTCTGCCATATCCGTTCTTCCTTACTTTATGATTAGGTTTCCAATATACGCGAGGGCGGATTATAGCATGGGTTCACGCAATCCACAAGCAAAAATTAGCTGTATTTTCTGATTGCCAACACCGCATTGTGACCGCCAAACCCGAAGGCATTGCTGAGTACCAACGACACCTTCGCCTCGCGGGATTTGTTCGGGATGTAATCGAGGTCGCATTCGGGGTCGGGAGTTTCGTAATGGATAGTGGGGGGCAAAATCCCCTCACGAATGGCGTTGACACAG